>NZ_JADBUN010000271.1:0-2669 GCF_020245625.1 Microcystis sp. M049S2
TATTTCGGATACTTTCATCAAGATACAGAAATCGCAGACGGCGATTTGGTCTGAGATTGAATTTGATTGCTGGTATCTACAATTACGAACTTCGTTACCGACAAAAGGATATATCTTGATTACTTTTGCAAGAGATCTAATACTCAACTGCTAACAAAAATGTTTCATTTTAATTAACTTTTCTCAGAGGACAAAACCATGAAACGACTTAACTACCAAAATCTCTTAATCGCTTCCTTATTAGGATTGTCAACGCTTTTTGCTGGTTCCTATCCTTTGGTTAAAGCACAATCAGAACCAAAACTAGGTTGTCAAGCTACTGTTGATAAAGTCCTTCAAGAAATTCGTTCTAAAGGGGTTAGAAGGACTTGGTTTAAGCTTTATGAGGAAAGAGCCAATGAAAATAACACGGGTAATCCAACTAACAGAACAGACGAGTTACATATAATTTTAAGTGCTTGGGATTTCACTAAAAAACCTACTTTTGATTCTCGAAGTCAATCCATTATTGATAATATCATGGGTTCTAAAAGTTTATTGAAAAGTTGGGCAGATAGAATTGTTGTTAATTGTAGCAATACAGCGATAGTTGGTTTTGGTAATGATCAATCAGATTGGGGTGAAGATTACTACATTCAATCTGATGGAACGACAAAATTAAATAAGTGTGTTAAACCAGAAAATGCTCCTAGTCCTCTTCCTTGGGGGGTTTCAGTCTGCCTATGAAAATCGGCTCTCCCGACATTATGGGGTAAAATGTTAGTGTATGTTACATTCTGGGTGCAGGTTCCTTGCGCCCCTACAGTAGGGCAAATTCGTTTTCTGTCGCGCCGTATGGTATACGCCCTATCTTAGATAACCTTTTCTTATCACCACAAGTACGGGAGAGCCAGAAATTCTGCTATAATTTTCAGCAAACCCATATAAATGTAACCCATGTTATTCGATTGGGACGAGGAGAAAGCCAAAAGGAACTTGGCCAAACATGGTGTTTCTTTCGATGAAGCTAAATCCTTGTTCTATGATCCCTTATTTTTAACCTTTGCCGATCCAGAACACTCTCTTGGGGAGCGACGTTTTATTATAATGGGAGAATCAGCCAAAGGACGATTGCTAGTTGTTTCTTATACTGACCGCACGGAAACCACACGCTTAATTAGTGCCCGTTTAGCTACCACCCAAGAACGTAAAGCTTATGAATCAGACCTGTGATCTAGATGATGATTTACGCCCCGAATATGACTTTACTAAACTTCCAGTCATAGCAAGAGGTCAAGGGCGAAAAAGAACTACTTTAACCGTCGAAATAGACCCCGACGTTGCTACTATTTTTCCTGATTCAGCAGCCGTTAATGAAGGATTACGTTTGTTATTACGCCTAATTCAAAATAGTTAACCTCAAGTAATTGAACAGTCTTTAACTATCTCAAAAACATCATAATCGCGGTATTCAAATAAGTGAGGCTGACTCACCAGACTTGATAAATTGAGAGAGGTTACATTCTGGGCGCAGGTTCCTTGCGCCCCTACAGTTCCTAGCCATGTAGGTTTGATTAAGGCACAAAACCCAACACAACCAACGGTTACTTTTTTAACGTCAACTCAACTACTAACAAAAATATTTCATTTTAATTAAGTTTCCTCAGAGGACAAAACCATGAAACGACTTAACTCCCAAAATCTCTTAATTGCTTCCTTATTAGGATTGTCAACGCTTTTTGCTGGTTCCTATCCTTCGGTTAAAGCACAATCAGAACCAAAGCTAGGCTGTCAAGCTACTGTCAATAAAGTCCTTGAAGAAATTCGCTCAAAGGGAGTTGGCTCTTCTGGTTTCTGTGTGGAAACGAGGTCTATACTGATAGTTTCTTCGACAAAATAGTCCTAAAAGTGTTGCCCGATAAGCATTTCACGATTCCATAAGCAAAAATTATCACACAAAGTCGAGAAGAGCCGGGAGTTAGAAGGGTTAAGTTTAGTATTTATAAAGGAGTAGCCAATGAAGGTAGAACGGGAAATCCAACGAATAGAACTGATGTATTGAATATTGCATTAAATTCAGTGGATTGGAGTGTGACCACTAGATCTGACCCAAAAATAGAGAGCATAATTATTAATATTATGGAATCTAAAATTTTAATGAAAAGTTGGACGGATAAAATTGTTGCTAATTGTGGTAATACCGCTATAGTTTCTTTTGGTGTATATCCATCAGATTGGGGTGAAGATTACTACATTCAATCTGATGGAACGACAAAATTAAATAAGTGTGTTCCTGCTGGGACACCCGGACTATTACCTTGAAGGGTTTCAATCTGCCTATGAAAATATAGCGGTATTCAGTAAGTTTTAGCATATAATAAGTCTAGGCGTGTAGCTTTAGCTAAGGTACGAAACCCAACAATTACTGCCTATTGAAATTAACGTCTAGTTTCGCATGACCAAGATCCTCATCATACTTGATATAATGAGATTACAGACTGTTTTTATTCAACTAAGAGACATGAAATCCATGATAACAATACCTATCACCCTAGCCTGCATTATTCATGAGAGTAGGGTAAAAAACCCTGAAACCACTACCAGATATAAGTTACAGCGACTTGATCTCAACAACAGTCTGTTTTGTCTCTCCGTCACTGGGCTTTCAGGAGAGAAAATAATGGTTAAAA
>NZ_JADBUN010000272.1:0-39154 GCF_020245625.1 Microcystis sp. M049S2
ATTGTTGTTTATAGATAGCTAAAGCCTGTTTGTAGAGGGGTTCTGCTTCGCTGTATCTTCCTTGGGACTCGTAAAGTCCTGCCAAGTTATTGAGACTTAGTGCGGTATCGGGATGGTTGTCTCCTAATTGTTGTTTCTTGATAGCTAAAGCTTGTTTGTAGAGGGGTTCTGCTTCGCTGTATCTTCCTTGGGACTTGTAAAGTGATGCCAAGTTATTGAGACTGGCGGCAGTATCGGGATGATTGTCTCCTAATTGTTGTTTGATGATAGCTAAAGCTTGTTGGTAGAGGGGTTCGGCTTCACTGTATCTTCCTTGGGACTCGTAAAGTCCTGCCAAATTTCCGAGACTTCGTGCAGTATCGGGATGGTTGTCTCCTAATTGTTGTTTGCTGATAGCTAAGGCTTGTTTGAAGAGGGGTTCGGCTTCGCTATATCTTCCTTGAACTCTGTAAAGTGCAGCCAAATTGTTGAGACTGGTGGCGGTATCGGGATGGTTGTCTCCTAATTGTTGTTTGCTGATAGCTAAGTCTTCTTTTAAAAGGGGTTCGGCTTCACTGTATCTTCCTTGAGAATAGTAAAGTATTGCCAAATTGTTGAGACTTTGTGCGGTATCGGGATGGTTGTCTCCTAATTGTTGTTTCTTGATAGCTAAAGCCTGTTTGTAGAGGGGTTCGGCTTCGCTGTATCTTCCTTGAGATTCATAAAATAATATTAAATTGTTGAGACTGATGGCGGTATCGGGATGATTATCACCTAACTGTTGTTTCCTAATAGCTAAGTCTTCTTTATAAAAGGGTTCGGCTTCAGCGTATTTTTTTTGAGAAAAGTAAAATATTGCCAAATTATTGAGAATGGATGCAGTAGAGGGATGATTATCACCTAATTGTTGTTTATAGATAGCTAAGGCTTCTTTATAAAGGGGTTCGGCTTCGGCGTATCTTCCTTGAAATTCGTAAAGTCCAGCTAAATTATTGAGACTAGTAGCGGTATTAAGATGGTTCTCTCCTAGTACTTTTTTAAGGATAGCTAAAGCCTGTTCTGCTAAAGGAATTGCTTCATTATATTTCCCCTGTTGATCTAATTCAACTACCTGCTGAGTTAGCCTCTCAGCTTCGGCTAAGGCAATATCTCTTTCCGTTGCTTCCCGCCAACTCAAGACGTAACTACCGGATTCTTTCGCTTTAGCTGAATTGACAATAAGGGTGTAAGTTCCCGTTAAAGGTAGAGTCAAGACAATTCTGGCATTATTCTCATCTCCTCCATCATCATTCTCGGCAATCTTGTTATTATTGGGATCAAGCAAAATCAGATAAGCATCAAAATCCTTGCTAGTCAAATCAATAATTAACGGTTCTCCTGCTTTTCCTTGAAAAGTATGGACATTGAAATAACTCTCATCTTCCATGGTTTGGCTATTGCTATCTAACTTTCCTTCAATTGAGGAACTATTAGCTACACTAGACTCTGATTGCTGTGCTAAAGTTCTTTGTCCCACCGTTGGGGTTAAGATGATTCCCGATAATCCCATCACTCCCGCAACCGCAGCCGCCATCATCAATAATTTAACTTTCATCCTTACTCCCTCCTTAAAATGTCATTAATTGTTTTAGCCAATTCCTGAACCTGCGAAGTATCTCCTAACTGATTATAAGTCCCCTTCGCCTTGGTTAACCACTGTATCGCCTCATCCTTACTCCCCAAGAGACGATAAGCTGTTCCTAACCCCGCTTGTATCTCCGCTTGCACTGACAAATTCTGCGTATTTGTTGCCAGTTTTAACGCCTTTTCATAAGGTTTTTTTGCCAACTGAGGCAACCCTATCTTAAGGTAAGTATCCCCTAACAGTTGATAAACCGTAGCAACCTGACTATTTTGCTTCACCAATCCTTCTAATACCTCAACCGCATCCCCATACAACCCATAACCTCGATAGAGATGCGCTAAAACTAACCCTGCTTCCTCTGGGGATAATTGCTGCTGTTGAACAGCTTTAACAGCATCTAAAACCGTTTTCTTCGTCTGTTCATCTAATACTGTAAACCCGACGTTTTCATCATCACGTCTAGAAGACGCACCATTATCAGCTTCTATGGTTACTCGATATCGCTTTCCTGCTTCCAGAGGAGGTTCACCGGGATAGACTATTTCAGTTTTATTTGTCTGCGTTTCCCAATTAACCCCATCTATTTTGATAGTATAATTAGTTGCACCCGGAACAGCATTCCACCGCAGTGGAGGACGATTGGTAATAATATTCGTTTCACGGGGAGTAATTAGGTAAGGTAATTTTGCTAAAACTTTCTCTTTATTTCCTGTTGGACGGAGGGTTGTATTATTACTATTGGGAAGTGAAATCACAGGATTTCCCCGAGGACAGCCACTAGAAACAATATACTTTCCTGTTTTAACCGTCCACTGCTTGAGATTACTACAATAAACCTTAACGGAAGCGTTAGCTGCCACTTCTAACTTATCATCAAAACTGAGGGTAAGTCCGACAGAAGCGGGAAGGGTTTTTTTCCATTGTGGTTTTTTAACGGTAACTTTCCCTTTTACCTCAAAAATCGTGTTAACTCCAACAGTGTTGCTAAAAGTCGCCGCCGGAAATCCTACCGTAATTAATATCAGGGAAATGGGGGTAAAGATTTTGAGAAATTTATTCATGACTAGAATCACTTGAGGTTTGGCTTTAATTAGGTTCGTTGTTGGACTTTAGTCATAATACGGTGCGCTGAAGCGCAACTATGAACTATTTCTTGACTGTTAATTTTATTGATACTAACTTATTTTTTCTATTTTATGTTGATTTATTATGGGGATGAACTAAATTCCATCGGAGTCCAATCACCAGAAATAATAAAACTTGCCCAGTAGAAGGGATGTTGATAGTTTTCACTCTTGAGCATTCCTAGTTGAATTTGCCGTAAGGCTTCACTGCGTCCTTCTCCTTTTATCAATCGTCCATAATAAGCTACCATTAAATCTTTAGTTGCTTGATCAGAAACGTTCCAAAGGCTAATTAATTGGCTTTCTGCCCCAGCAATGACAAAGGCTCGACGCAGACCATAAATCCCTTCACCTACGCTAATATCCCCTAAACCTGTCTTAGAACCAGATAAAACTACTAATTTTGTTCCCACTAGATTGAGTCCAGTAATCTCCAAAGCAGTTAAAACCCCATCATCTCCTGCACTTTGACCGATTGTAACTCCTGCTAAAATTAACCCAGAACGCAATAAAGGATTCTCAATAACATTGCGTTCACCCTGTAGGGGCGAATTGCGTTCGCCCGGATTACGTTCTGGTTTAATAAAAAAACTATGAGTAGCGATGTGGAGAATATGCGGTTTTTTCGCTTGTTTGACGGCGTTTTCTGTGGCTTGAGAACCAGTTAAAACAGTGGCTTGAGGTAAGATATTTTTAATCGCTTTAGCTTCTTCCTCTGTACCCGGAAGACCGGGAAAAGTAAACTCAGACAGAATGAGAGCGACTTTTTTCCCTGCTTTACCGTAGAAAGGATCAGCTACAATAAGCGGAGATTGTTGACTGGCAAATTTATCTTTAAGGCGCAGTAAATCCCGTCCAGAAGTGAGGTAAGTAATATGATAATTTTCCACTAAGTATTGATTATTTTCATCTACTAAAGCTTCAAAAGGAATTAAATTAAGTGCAGCATCAGGAGAAAGGAGAATTGTTTTAGTATTGCCTAATAATTGACGGATAGGCTGCATCAATGTTTCATCAAGTTGACGCGCTGATTTTTGCAGTTGAGGAAGAGGAGTTTCTGCGTCTGCAAGATTGTCACGAAAGTAAATTAATTTGTCGTCAATCGGTTTAGCTTCCCCTAAATCCTTGGCTTTGATGTCACCATTGGGATAGAGAATATAAACAGCATAACGAGGATTGCCAAAACGTTGATTTTCAGGCGCTTTAGGATTAAAAGGTCGATAGCGGACTATTTCAACTAAAGCAGCATCAGCAGGGATTAGCTTTTGAATCCCTTCCAGGGTAATGGGTTGGGATAGGCTACGAAATTCGGCACTACGACGACTAATTTGGTCTTCAAGTTGTTTGGCTTTGGTGTCGAGTTCGGCGAGTTTTTGGCGGTAAATTTCGGGGGAGGGAAAATCTTCTAGTTTCTCGAAGATGAGGTTAGCGTATTGGGTGCGGGTGGCGATGAATTGGGTTAATAATTCCTGACTTTGGGGATCATTAACTTGTTGGCGCAGGATTTGTAGGCTATTGGATAGAACGTCGAGGATGCGTCCTTTACGCTGCAAGATGGTTTTGAGTGCGAGACGAGTTGCTTCTGAGTTATTAGGTATGGATTGAAGAGATCGGGAAATAACTGTATCAATCGTACCAGAATAAATTGCTATATAAGCCTGTTTTTGGAATTCATCACCTGCAATTAGGTTTTGAGAAAAGTTATATTCTTCTACCTGAAGTCCTTGACTGAACAATTCATCGGCTTCTGGGTATTTTCCTTGGTTCCAGTACAGAGTCGCTAGGTTATTAAGAGTTTGTGCCACATCAGGATGGTTGTTTCCTAACTGTTGCTTGAATATAAATAAAGCTTCTTTGTAGAGGGGTTCAGCTTCGCTGTATCTTCCTTGAGACTGGTAAAGTCCAGCCAAATTGTTGAGACTTTGTGCGGTATCGGGATGGTTGTCTCCTAATTGTTGTTTCCTGATAGCTAAAGACTGTTTTAAAAGAGGTTCAGCTTCACTGTATCTTCCTTGGGATAGGTAAAGTTCTGCTAGGTTGTTGAGACTTTGAGCGACATCAGGATGGTTGTCTCCTAACTGTTGTTTCCTGATAGCTAAAGACTGTTTTAAAAGAGTTTCAGCTTCACTGCATCTTCCTTGGATACGGTAAAGGAATGCCAAATTGTTGAGACTGGTGGCGGTAGAGGGATGGTTGTCTCCTAACTGTTGCTTGAATATATCTAAAGCCTCTTTGTAGAGGGGTTCAGCTTCACTGTATCTTCCTTGGGATAGGTAAAGTTCTGCTAGATTGTTGAGACTTTGAGCGACATCAGGATGGTTGTCTCCTAATTGTTGTTTCCTGATAGCTAAAGACTGTTTTAAAAGAGGTTCAGCTTCACTGTATCTTCCTTGGATACGGTAAAAGAATGCCAAATTGTTGAGACTGGCGGCGGTAGAGGGATGGTTGTTTCCTAACTGTTGCTTGAATATAAATAAGGCTTCTTTGTAGAGGGGTTCGGCTTCGCTGTATCTTCCTTGATACTGGTAAAGGAATGCCAAATTATTGAGACTGGTGGCGGTAGAGGGATGGTTGTCTCCTAACTGTTGCTTGAATATATCTAAAGCCTCTTTGTAGAGGGGTTCAGCTTCACTGTATCTTCCTTGAGATAGGTAAAGTTCTGCTAGGTTGTTGAGACTTTGAGCGACATCAGGATGGTTGTCTCCTAATTGTTGTTTCCTGATAGCTAAAGACTGTTTTAAAATAGGTTCAGCTTCACTGTATCTTCCTTGGGATAGGTAAAGTTCTGCTAGGTTGTTGAGACTTTGAGCGACATCAGGATGGTTGTCTCCTAACTGTTGTTTGCTGATAGCTAAGGCTTCTTTGTAGAGGGGTCCGGCTTCGCTGTATCTTCCTTGAGAATCGTAAAGTGCAGCCAAATTGTTGAGAATGGCGACGGTAAGGGGATGGTTGTCTCCTAATTGTTGTTTGCTGATAGCTAAGGCTTCTTTGTAGAGGGGTTCGGCTTCACTGTATCTTCCTTGGATACGGTAAAGTTCTGCCAAATTGTTGAGACTGGCGGCGGTATCGGGATGGTTGTCTCCTAATTTTTGTTTCCTGATAGTTAAGGCTTGTTTTAAGAGGGGTTCGGCTTCGCCATACCTACCTAATACACTATAGAGAGCAGCCAAGTTATTGATGTTTGAACTTTCTGCAAGATGATCGCCAATCTTTCTACTCATATCTAAAGCTTGTTGATAGAAAGCGATTGCTTTTTCATACTCCCCTAAATTGGCATAATTTGCTCCTAAGTTATTGATGGATGAAATGTTTGATCTAGGACTAACTTTTTCTATAGAGATGCCAATACTCTGTGCAGTAGCTTGTAGTCGCTGATGAGTTAAAGTTATAGGACTAACTTTTTCTATAGAGATGCCAATACTCTGTGCAGTAGCTTGTAGTCGCTGATGAGTTAAAGTTAATTGCCTAACATCTACCTTCACAGTGACAAGAATACCAGAATCTCTTTCTGTAGGTACTTCGACTTGATTTCTGACTTCATCAAGTAAAGCAAGAGTTTGACTTACTGAATCTTTCACTGAATTGAGTTGAGTCTGTGCTTCTGATATTTGAGTCTGTGCTTCTGATAGTTGAGTCTGTGCTTCTGATAGTTGAGTCTGTGCTTCTGATAGTTGAGTCTGTGCTTCTAATAGTTGAGTCTGTGCTTGCTGTTTCTCTTCCCTTGCTATTTTGGACTCGTTTCGGGCATCTTGTGTGTTTTTGGTCGCTTCTGTAAATTGTTTCTCAACTTCTTGAACCTGTTGTTCTTTTGCTTTGATAGTGACTTGAGCTATTTCAGTAACTTGCTTTAGGTGCTTCTTTTCTGCAACTAAATTTTGATTAACTTGTTTCAATTTCTGTTCTGCTTCTAGCTGTAACTGTTTTGCTTTTTGTGCGTTTATGTCTGCCTGCTTTTTGTTAGTTTTAGTTTGCTCTAAACTGCGATTGAGACTGATTTTATCCTTATTAAGTTGGTCTTTATCTTGTTCAAGTTGTTTTTTTTCTCCCTCCGCTTCTTGTACATCCTGCCATGCTATTTTCAAATCATCTACCGCCTTTATCGAAATAGGAACGGCAATAGCAGCAATGGCAATAGCTCCCAATGCCCCCAACAAACTAAGCTTATTCCGTCGATTGGCTTTTTTGATGATTTTGTCGGATTCCTCCCTTGTTTCTAATAATGCTTGGTTCGCTGTTTCTAATTCTGTTTCCGCCTGTTCCCTCGCCGCAGTCAAAATCTGATTCGCTTCCGTTTCCGCCGCCAACCGCCTTTCCATATCCAGTTTTTCGACATCCTGGCTATCATCTAAAAAGCGTTCATCTTCTTTACTCAAACGCTTTCCTTTTGCCCAAGTCTCCGCATCTCTCAACGCCTGTCCCCGCAACAAAAACGACTCTTTCTGCTCCTCTTGTGCCTCCTGCCAAGCCTTAAACGCCTCCCCATAAAACCCCGGACGCAAATCCGCCAAAGCGCGAGCCACCCACTGCCCATTAAACACCTGCGCGTATATGGGGTTATAGACTTTCAACCTGCCCTCTCGCTTCACCACCAAACCCGTCAGCCGCAGTTGTATTTGCTCATAGCTCTCATCGGCAATGATCCCCCCTTCCTTTCTGGATGAGAGAGGCGGGGATGGGGAGAGGGGGGGGATGGGGAGAGGGGGGGGTTCAGCATCCAAAACTTGCTGATAAATCCCTAGCAGTCGCCCCCGCAGCCGTTCGTCACTGCGTAAAATCCTGTCTCGAATCGTTTTCAAATGCGGCGGCACGTCCTGCGCCTCCCAATTATCGATAAGCTGGCTCGTCACCACCTGCGCCACCAAATCTGGGGGCGATAGGCGCAAATCTGCCTCCTGCACTACCAAATTCAAGACCCGCTGCGTCAAAAACGGCTGTCCCCCCGTCCAATACAACACCGCTTGCAGCACCGCCTGCGGATCGTCCACCTTGCCCACCAAACCCTGCATCAACGGTTGAGCTTCCTGGAGTTGAAAGCCACTCATCTCCACCGCCCGACCGATATTAAACGCCAAACTATGCTTACTGACAATCAGATCGGAAGGTGTTGCCACCCCTAAAAACGCAAAAGTCAGCCGCCGATAACGCAGATCTTCCGCCCGCCGCTCAAAGAAAGAGCGAATCAGAATGAAAAAACCATCGGTATCAAACTTGAGACTGAGCAGGTTATCAATTTCTTCGACAAAAATGACGACATCTTGCGAGAGTTCTGCCAGCAATACGCGATCGATAAAATAAGTAAAGCGTTCGACCGCCGAAATCGACTGAGCCGCCAGATCCTTCCACCAACTCGAAAAATCGATTTTCTCTTGTAAATGCAAATCATCGATCAAGCGTTTTATGGTTCCGGCATACCACTGATCCTCGCTCAAACTGGTTCCCCGGGTTTGCGGGTCAATGACCGCACAAGCCACCCCCTCTGCCGCTAACTTCTGCATCACCCGCACCCGCAAACTAGACTTGCCCATCTGCCGCGAGTTAAAGACAAAACAATATTCTCCTGATTTCAGGCGATCGTACAATTCGCGATCAGCCTGTCGCTCTACATACCCACGATATTCGGCAGGTAAGCTCCCGCCTACTTGATAGCTAAAAGGAGTCGAGGAAGTTGGGTTTGTCATCTGATACCAAGTTGCTAAAAATATGTCCCAGAAAACGGATTTCTTTAAGAAACCCGTTTTCTAAGAGGTTAGGCGATCGCGTAGCCCGTGTAACCGCGTACATCCGCCGGATGAAAAGCGAGGACAATATCCTGCTGGGGAACACCCGCTGCCACTAGCTCATGGGTTACTCCGTCTTCGGTTTCATCTCGTTGTACCCAGATTTTCTCGTTGATAATATCCAAATGAATTAAACAGCCATGCACGCGAGTTTTGCGATCCCATCCGAGCGTCATCAAAAGATAGCTATCTCGAACTTCATCAAAAATCGGCTTACAAATCAATTCGCCGTGAGAATAAGGGATTTCAGTATAAGGAATCAAAACCGATTTAATAATATGACGATACTGATCTAATTTTTCCATTGCGAAATGACCTCCTTTTCAGCATCAAAAACAATAAACTTGAGATTTTCATCTTCGATTAAAATTTGTCCGATTGGCTCTTCAAAAAATGAATTATAAATCACATCTCTAATCGCCAAATCTAGTTTACAATAAAGTGTTTTTATTTAATTTCCTCCCAAGCGATCGCAAAAATACTGACGATAAAGATCGCAGCGAGGTTTCACATTATTATCAACCCGCACCACTAATCCCATACTGTCCAGTTTAAACGACTCCTCAGACCGCAAACGTACCGGCGCTTCAGAAGTAATAACCAATTTCATGGCTGCCCCCAGTTCAGGATAATCTTCCAAAGTCTTCAAATGTCCCCGCAGATAATCGCTGTAAATTCCCGCTTCTGTGGGAGCCGTCCGCAAAAATTCCGCCAAAGAAAGATCCCCCGCTGCAATGTGATAGAGTGCCGAGCGCACCATGTAGGGATGCCCTCCAATTAACCCCATAAATTGTTCGAGTTCCCCCTCTGTCCAAGTTAATCCGTGCCGTGCTACCAACTCCTGTACCTGTTCAGGCGTAAACTCTCCCAATTCGATGGGCAACCCCACATTAAAAGGCGATTGATTGATATCCCGTTGGGCATAGGACTCTTGAGAATGGACGATGATCAGCCGCAATTTCTGCCACAGTTTTTTAATCTTGGAACTTTCATGCCAGCCGCGCAATAATCCGCATAAATCCGTCTCGATATCTGCGTATTTAAAGATGCGATCAAAGTTATCGATCGCCAACACTAACGGGCGATCGTCCCCCTCTAATAAATACTTCTCAAAATAATCCGTACTGTTATCGTTCGCTCCAAAAATATCATCCCAATACTCTTCAATCTTGACCCTTACTCCTAGTGGTTTACCCACCGACGCACAAAACCACTGCATGAACTTGTCGAGATCGTCAAAGAACTTTTGATTGGTCTGTTCCAGATCGATCGTTACCGCACGATAGCCTAGTTGAGATGCTTGGGCAAGTACCTTCGCCATCAGGGACGATTTGCCCATATTGTGGGGCGATTTAATCCGAATCAGGGAGCCAGGCTTTTGAATTTCCTCATAGCACCGTTCTTCGTAAGGGGAAGTAATATAAAAGCGAGAGTCAATGCTAACTTGTCCTTCTGGAGATTCCAAGCTAATTTCCTGTTGTATCTTGTCTGGAGTAACTGTTGGCTTGAGGGGTTCCGATTGCGTTGGCATCTCAGTGGCTTTTGCGGATTGTTGCGGCTCTGGCAAGACAGTGGGCTGTTTGTCAGTTAACACTGTCGCCATTTCCATTGCCGCGTGGCGAATCCCCTTAGCAATATTTAAAAACGCCTCACCCCGATTACTCCAAGTCGTCACAGGCTTGGCATTTTTTGGCAAAGCTTGCAACTTACCAAAAGGCGCACCACTCCAATCCACCGGCTTCAAAATAATCGGAATCACCCGCGCCTCCCCCGCATCATGCCGTGCGATCGCCCGTTCCATTTCAAGATCATAACAGTAGTCAGAAGCGATAAAGTTTTCACTAATCAACAACAGAATAATCTCGGCTGAATTGAGATTTTCATCAATGGCTTGTTTCCACTCTGTTCCAGCACTAATTTTGCGATCGTGCCATGATTTAATCACTCCCTGTCTTTGTAATGACGCGAGGTGAAGTCCCAAAGTTTCCCGCAGTTTCTCATCCCGGTGAGAGTAAGAAATAAATACATCGAGCGGTGTGGATGATATGTCTGGATTAGGTAAAATCATGGCTCTCAGTTTTACGATTTCAGAAAACGGTTTTTTTCAAACTATTGATTTCAGAAAACGGGTTTTTTGAAAAAACCCGTTTTCTCGTCTAACTTGTTATACTATACTACTACAACTTAAAACCTCACCATTCCCTAATCTTCCCTGCGGGGTTGGAGACAAGCTTTGCACCCTCACTGAAGGAGTAATTTCCCACTTCCGCTCGCAACTATAGAATTAGCTATAATAAAATTACCACAGGTATCATCTTCATATTTCTGGAAACTATATGACCTTAAAACAATTAGACCGAATTACTTTTAACTCCAAAATTATGGCAGGTCAAGCCTGTATTCGAGGAATGCGTATTCCTGTTTCTTTAATTCTTAATCTACTTGCTAACGAAAAGCCGATAGAGGAAATATTAGAGGAATACCCTGACCTAGAAAGAGAAGATATTCACCAATGTTTATTATATGCTTCTTGGTTAGCCAGAGAACAAGTTCATCATTTTGAATTAATCGAGTAATGGAGATAGAGTTTCTAGCCGATATGGGGATTTCTCTGCGTACAGTCTCATGGTTAAGAGAACAAGGTTATGATGTCGTTCATCTTCGAGATGAAGGCTTACAAACTTTATCTGATCAGGAAATTCTTGCCAAAGCAAAAAGAGAAAAGCGGATAATTTTAACTGTCGATCTAGATTTTTCTCAACTTCTCGCTATTAGTGGTGATAATTTACCAAGTGTCATCCTATTCCGTTTAGGCAATGAAAACTACAATCTAATTAATCAGCGTTTAACTATAGTTTTACGAGATTGTACAAAAGCATTAAAGACGGGAGCAATTGTGTCAGTGACAGATCGTATTTTTCGGATTAGACTTTTATCAATTTAAGATTTTTGCTTTATAGCGTTCATGGAGTCTTCCCGTTAATTCCATCTTAAATATTGTGTTCCAAAAGCGAACACCTTTATTATTGAGGACAAATTATAACATTGGCAAATAATCTCCGTGTCCTCTGTGTCTCTGTGGTTAATTCCCCTCGATAATCTCCGTACCTCGCTCCAACTTGAAAATGCTATAATAAAAGTAACCTATTATCACTAAGGAACCTTTAATCATGACTAACTTAAACAATCATTCAACCTCTAACACATCCGAAGAGCCTGAGTTATCAATGGAAGAACTCGATGCTAAATGGGATGCACTAGAAAATGACCCAGAATTTCGCAAAAAACCTTTTTGGCAAAGAATTGTTGAGATTGGTAACGTTGTTCCCCAATCAGAATGGCGAAAACACTTTCCCAGAGACTTTGCGCGTAACGCGGAACATTATATGTACGGCGCACCGAGAGAAGATGAGGAAAAATAACAAACACAGAACTAACGTCAATTCAAAGTTAGAATATATGTAGTAAACTAATCCCACTAAATGATTATGAATCCCCCAAACAATCCCACTCGCACAGAAGAAATTCCGACAATAGAGGAACTGCCGACAATAGCTGAATTACAAGCAAAATTCGCTCAACTTCAAGCTGATCCCGAATTCCGCAAAAAACCTTTTTGGCAAAGAATTGCAGAAATTGGCGCACTTGTTCCCCAGTCAGAATGGCGAAAACACTTACCTACAGACTTTGCGCGTAATTTTGAACACTATATGTACGGCGCACCAAGAGAAGATGAGGAAGAATGAGAAAAATTTTCTTAGATACATCCTATTTGCAAGCACTCGCTGATTATAGAGACAATCTCCATGAACTTGCCACACTAATGACAGTAAGACTAGGAAAATTTACAGGAATTACTAGCGAAATGATTTTGACAGAATTACTTAACGCATTGTCAGGAAGAGGAGATTATCTACGCCAATCTGCTATTAACTTAACCAACGATTTGAAAAACGATTCTACTATAGAAATCATTCCCCAAACCAGTGAACAATTTCAGCAGGCTTTTGATTTTTATCAAAGACGATTAGATAAAGGTTATAGCTTAACTGATTGTGCTTCCATGCAGATTATGAGACAACTGGAAATCTCTGAAATATTAACCTTTGATAAGCATTTTCAGCAAGAAGGATTTAGCGCATTACTCAGAGAATAGTCACTAAACTTTACTTCACTTTAATTTTTTCCTCGCTTCATATAACCATTGCTCCTCCTCCGTATTAATTTCCCTCCCTTGAGCTAAATTAAGACATTTACGCCAATTTTCCTGAGATAATTTCTTGTCTTCTTTTTCTAAAAGTTGAGCATAAATACAAAAAGCAGCACCGGGATTGCGGATAAATTTCTGATAAGCTGGATTTTCAGCGATACCAATAGCAACTAAAAGATTAGGAACTGCATCTTCACTGCGATTTTGCTTAAATCTGGCCCAGCCTAGATTTTTATAAATACTATATTTTTGTAATGCTAAATTGCGTTTCTCCTCTTCAGTAAATTGGTCTAGTTTTTCATCTTTTTCTGCTAATAATCTCTTGGCTTTTTCCAGTAACTCTACTGCTTCTGCATTCTTATTATCTCGCAGATACCAATAAGCGAGATTATTATAAGCATCTATAAAACCACCTTTTGCCGCAATTAAATAGTGTTTCTTCCCATTAGTCAAATCCTGTAACTCTTCATAAAGTGTTGCTAACTTATAATGAGCATCTAGATTATCTGGATCTAACTCAATCGCTTTTAAATACTTCTCTTCGGCTGAAGCTAAATTAGGAAATTCTTGACTTGCTGGCGGAGGAGATTGTAAACGGTTGCCTTCTTGCTTATAAAGCTCAGAAAACCAAGAGAAATGTAACCAAATGCTTAATAGTAAGGCAAAAATTATTACTGTTACCAAAAACTGTACTTTTTCATGCCAATATTCAGCAATCCTCAGAAATTTCATTAACTTAACAAAACTCTTTTGTCGCTCCTGTGTCAGCGCATTTTGAGCCTGTAACAAAGAAATAAAAGTCGAAAATATCACACCCCCTACTTCTAGCAAACCTGAACCACCACTAAGAAACCGAGTGGCAATCGTTCCGATTAATGTAAAATTAACCCCTAATAAAACCAGTTTACCGCTTCTCAATAGCCAATCAAAGCGATTGCAAGGATGCAGAGATTCCCTACTTTCTAAATGCCACCACCAAGCCTGAGCAGACATAGGTAAAGTCTCCCGATATTCAGCTAAGTCAAGAACTTGAGTAATTTTGTAGCTTTTCTGTTTTAATCTATTATCTTGTTCGATTAATTTTGACGACATATCAACCGAAATTTCCGCCTCAGCTTCCATTTGTTTATTAAGAGCATCTCTGGCGGCAATAATTTCTAAAGCCTGTGCTTTTTTCAGAGATTTATTATGAGAAGTATCTAAATAATTTAGAGCATTCTGGTAACGCTCTAAAGCAACTTGAAAGGGTGTCGGCACAGGTGCAGGAGAATTCATATTATACAATCCTAAAAGTTTAGTTTCTTTCACTGTTTGAGGGTAAAAAATACTCCAGCAAAACTGGCTGCTGATACTAAATCCTGTTTAAAAAGTATAGGAAAGTGGGAAGATGGGGCAAAAAACCAAAGAAATTAGGAACCATAAGTCCCTAATTCCTGTAGTATATGCCATTGTATGTAACGGGCTTGGAGAGACTCGAACTCCCGACCTTGTGGTCCGTAGCCACACGCTCTAATCCACTAAGCTACAAGCCCTTGTTTTTCTCAACAGTAAACTACTATAGCACAGGTTCATTCAATGACGCAAGAGGGTAAAGAAAAATTATCTCATCTCGACAGCCAAGGCGAGGCCCAGATGGTGGATGTATCGGAGAAAATGCCCACTAAACGCACTGCTATCGCCCTAGGACAAGTGAGAATGCTAAAAACGACTTTTGAAGCCATAGAACAGGGAAATGCGCCCAAAGGTGACGTTTTAGGGACGGCCAGACTAGCCGGAATTATGGCGGCCAAACAAACTTCCTGTTTAATTCCCCTTTGCCATCCCTTACCCCTGCAAAAAATCAATGTTCAGATTATCCCGAAAGCAGAGTTACCCGGCTACGAAATTCGGGCAGAAGTGGTGACAAAATCGGAAACTGGGGTAGAAATGGAAGCTTTAACGGCGGTATCTGTGGCAGCCTTGACTTTATACGATATGGCTAAAGCGTTAGAAAAATCAATCCTGATTGAAAATATCCGTCTGCTGAGTAAAACAGGAGGAAAATCAGATTATCATCAGGATTCCCTGTTGCGATGAAAACTCTAAGTAGGGTTTGCGGCAAAAAGTTTTTCCTGGTGTCAGGGTGTGGGGTGTGGGGTGTGGGGTGTGGGGTGTGGGGTGTAGGGTGTGGGGTTGTACCAATTTTCAGGGAGTCAATTACCTAATTTTCGGGGAAAAAGTACCTGACTCCAATCGCTGGCACTTGTTGATTTCAAAAAAGCCTAAAGATATTATCCAAGAAGGTTTTTAGATTTATTCAGCAAACCCTAAGTAATCCCTTCTAATTTTTCATCGGTCAATTGATATAATTCCTGTAATTTCTCTAATTTGTCGGGGTCTGCTTGCCAAAAACCGCGACCCTGTGCTTCTAACATTCTACCGACAATATTACGGAAAGCTTCGGGATTAGCTTGACGCAATTTTTCCGCCATTTCTGCATCAAAAGCGTAGGTATCGGCTGCCTGATCATACACCCAATCGTCACTAAAATTAGCCGTACCGCCCCAACCAATTAAAGCGGTCATTCTTTGGGAGATTTCGTAGGCCCCACCGGAACCTTGATTAACCATGGCATTAGCCCATTTAGGATTGAGTAATTTACTGCGGTATTCTAAGCGCAAAACCTCCTCTAATTTGCGGGGAGTTGTATCATTGGAAAAACTCTCAACAAAACTCGTCATCACCCGTTTACCGCTTTGTTTTTCTGCGGCTAATTTTAATCCTCCTGTATTGCCGTAGTATTCCTGAATATCGGTTAAACCGTATTCTACCGAGTCAATTTCTTGGATAATACTTTCACTGGTTTTTAATAACTGTTGTAGCACTTCTGGCCGCGCTTGTCCCTTATCTTGACGACCATAACTAAAAACATTACGCTTTTCCCAAGTTTTCGCTAATTCGTTGTCATTGTCCCAATTTCCCTCCACTACTTGGTCATTAACTAAAGAGCCAAAATCCCCGGCAGGATTGGAAAATAAACGAGCGCTGGCATTGTCAATTCCTTGACTTTTTAAGGCTAAATAGTGCTTACGGATATAATTATCATTTTCCGATTCTTCTATCTCGGCTGCCCGCTGCATTAAATCATCCAATAACTCGATAATATTGATAAAAGTATCTCGAAAAATTCCCGATAAATTAGCCAAAATATCGATGCGCGGGTGTCCAATTTCCCCTAGAGGTTTTAATTCATACCTGACAATTCTTCCTGTTCCCTCTTTGACTGGTTCAGCACCGACTAATTCTAAGAGAATACCCAGGGATTCACCCTTAGTTTTAATCACATCTAATCCCCAGAGTAAAACTGCTACAGTTTCGGGATATTTTCCTTTTTCGGTTAAGTTTTGTTGTAGCAGTTTTTTGGCGATTTCTCGTCCGCGAGTGTAGGCTGCGGGGGAAGGCATCCGGTAGGGGTCTAAAGCGTGTATATTGCGTCCTGTGGGTAAAACTCCCGCACCATCTCGGAGTAAATCACCCCCCGGCGCTGGGGGTACATATTCGCCATTTAATCCCCGCAAAAGATTAGTTAATTCGTCGCTATTTTGTCCTAATAAATTTTTAATAGCAACGCCTTCTTTAAGCTTTTCATTGGTTGCTTCATCAGCGAGAATTTGCTGAAATTCTCGCTCAGATAAATCGGTAAAATAAGCATCAAGATAACCTTTTAATTCTTCCTGATTGGGAGCAGTTCCTAGAGTGTGTAAACCCGAAGAAAATAGTCTTTGTTCGACGATTTGCAAGTAATTATACACCTTGACAAAATAATCGGTTAGTGCATAGCGGCTAAATAATTTGGCATTTTCTAAAGTGAATTCTATTCTTTGTTTTTCTGCTTCCAGAAAAGGACAATCTTTAGAGATACCTGTATCAATAATCTTTTGGAGAATACTATCTCTTAAAGCGTAATTTTTCTCAGGATTTTCTCGAAACTCGGCAATCAAATCTCGCAAAATCATCAATTCTTTATATAATCCCGCTCGTCCGTAGGGAGGCACATTATGGGAAATTAACACCCCATAGCCGCGACGTTTAGCTAGGATAGATTCCGAGGGATTATTAGCGGCATAAATATATAAATTCGGTAAATCTCCTAATAAAATATCTGACCAAGAATAACCAGTATTTCCTAGGGGTGAACCGGGCAGCCATTCGACAGTTCCGTGCATACCAAAATGAATGATCGCATCGGTCTTAAAATCTTTTTGTAACCACTGATAAAAGGCTGCATACTGAGGGTGAGGAGTTAAATCTTTTTCAAACATTAACCGCATCGGATCCCCAGCAATTCCTAAAGGTGGTTGCACTCCAATCCAGATATTACCTAACTCAATTCCCCCTAAATGATACTGGTTGCCAACAGTTTTTATTCCCGCATCTTTCAGAGATTTCCAGTGTTTTTCAATGCGAGAAGTTAATAGATAACCTAGCCAATTTTCTAAAGTTTCTATCGATAAACGATTTTGTTTAGAGAGATTTTCATCATCGGCAAATTTAACTTTTTGAATAATTTCTTCCCCGTCTTCGGGAATCGTTCCCAGATTATAACCCTGCGCTTCTAAAGCTTGTAAAAACTTAACTAAACTCCGGGGAACATTTAATAAAGCTGCCGTACCAACTGCCCCATAACCAGGCGGAAATCCATAGAGAATGATGGCTATTTTGCGTTCTTGGGGAGGGGTTTTATGTAACTTAATCCAACTGTTTAAACGTCCAGTTAAACGCTGTAATCTTTCGGGGATTAAATAGATAGTTTCCCCCACTAATCCCCCCAGAGGAATCGTATCAATTGCTCCATCTAATTCCGGTAAAGCGTATAGAACCACACTCTGTAAACCACCGATTCCCTGTCTTGTCCAAGAATAAATATCTTGAATCAATAAAGGGGCAGCGATAAGATAAGGAATATTTTTAGCGGACAGAATTCGTTTAGCCACTTCTACCTGTCTTCCTGCTTCCATAGAACCTGCGGGACCCCCCACCAAAGGAAAGCCAATCGTCGAGACAATTGCATCTACTGTCACCGCATCTTCACTTAAAGAAGGAGTTTCAATGATTCCTTTTTTTCTTTGCTGAATTTCGTAGTCTGTGGTTAACCAATCCCGAACAATTGTATGGCCTTCCACTCCGTTAATAAACACGGGTAGGGGAATTAAATTAGCCGTTTCAAAATGACGGATTAATTGATTAATATAGGGTAGTTTACTGATAACGTGCTTCCGATAAAGCAGCAGTGCCACCACTGGTTTATCAAGGGATTTATTTTTTTGATACCAAGTCAAATATTCTTGGGGAGTGAGAAAATAACCCTGATAATCGGGGTGTAATAGTCCCTTATTGGGAGTTTCGATAACTTCGGGTATTTCCTGTACTTTTAATCCTAGATATTTTTGGGCAATTACCCAACACATAGCGGCAACATTTTCGCTTCCTCCCGCATTCCAATAACCGTAAATAATTAACCAATTACGCAAATCTTGAACTTTTTTAGCGGGAATAAATTTCAGCAGTTTCGGACCGGTTTTGAGGAAACTGAGATAACCGGCTAACTTATCTTCTTCCTTGCCACTGGAAAATTTACTCAAGATAAATTGAATTGGTTTTGGCATTCCTTTTGGTTTATCCCCGATGGCAAATTCTCCCAAACGGGTTAAACTCATTAACTCTAAAGCAGACTCAAAAACTAAGCGAATCGGAATCTCTGCCGCTCGTTGCCGCAGCCAAGTAACTTGATCGTAATCGAAGATCAAACTAGCAAAAAAAACGTCGGCAGTGGCTAAAGCTTGCTCGACTATTTCTGGTTCGCTAGTCAAGGATTTATCGCTGAATACTTTTACCTCTAAATCGGGACATTTAGAACTAGCCAACAGGCCCGATTGCCGATACAAATTCCTGTTAAAGGTTTCAAAGCCAACAATTAAAACAATGCTTTTCATAAGAATATATTTTTATACTAAATCTGGTTATTAAAAACTGATTATTTATTCCCCCTTTTGCATGAGTGCCTCTCCTGATATGTAGCCTATAGTCAACGGATTTAGTATGATTGAGGAATTTGCGTTATTTCAGCCTCTATTTTCAAGTCAGTCCCGATGAAAAAAATTTTCACCACCAGAGATGAAAGAGGTTTCTTTCCCTACACCCCACACCCTACACCCTACACCCTCTTTCAAGTCAGGGTGCGTTATCCTGCCTGAAAACACCCCCTGAAATGATCATAACGACAAACTAATAATAACTGCCGGATTTGCGATGATGGATGGCGGTTAAACCCTGGTGTAAAACCTTGCCTTTTTCTGCGATCGCATAAATCAGCCAATGATCACCGCACTCCATTCGTTGTTCTACCCGACATTCCAGATAAGCGAGCGCTTCGGCCAGAATCGGACCACCGTTCTCAGCTTTAGTGGTTTCGATATTAGCGAAACGATCTTCCCCTGGAGTAAAAGGTTTAAGAAAATGTTTCATTAAAGCCAAATGTTGACCTTCTTGGAGGATATTAAGGACAAAAGGCGTACCGCTATAAAGCAGAGACTCGATCGCTCGTTCTTTCGCCACGGCAATAGTCAATCCGGGGGGGGTGAACGTCGCTTGCGACACCCAAGAGGCTAACATGGCGCCGCGCAATTCCCCCAATTCGCAGGTGACGATACAGAGAGAACCCACCAAACGGCCCAGAGCCTGCGATCGCCGATCGCTTTGGGATTGGTTAACATTAGTTTTCGGTTGTCTGCTTTTGCGAGCTTTTTTGACTGCTTGAGCGAAATCGGTTCCTGCTTCCTCACAGGTCTTTAAAATTGCCTCCGTGGGTTTAAATTTAACCCGAATTGGCTCAAAACCGAAGCGATAACCGCCATCCCGGAATTTACCTTCCAAAAGATCGACCGCTTCCCCACTCCAACCGTAGGAGCCAAAAACTCCCACCAGCTTGCTTTTATCGCCATTTGCTAGGGTAATCCCCAAGGCGGTTTGGATGGGAGTCGGTGCGTGTCCTCCCAAAGTGGGGGAACCAAAGATAAAACCGACACTTTTTTCGATCGCCGTTTTGATCTCGTCTGGTTCAGCGAACTCGGCATTAATCGCCGTGACTGCTACTGCCGCTTTCGTGATCCCCATGGCGATCGCTTGAGCAAGGGTGGCGGTGTTGCCGTAGGCACTGGCATAAATCAGGGCGATTGTCAACTCTTGATACTTTTGTACTGCCAACCATTGTTGATAGGAAAGGGTCAATTCGTGCATCGCGTAACGCACCAGAGGACCGTGACCAACGGCATAAAATAAGGGCGATTTAGCGGCTAATTTCTCCAAAGCGTTGCTAATTTGGCTGGCATAGGGAGCCATGAGACAATCAAAATAATAACGCCGATCTTCGTTATAAACGCTCCAACCCTCATCAAAAATTTGGTCGCCACAAACGTGCGCTCCGAACAATTTATCGGTGTAGAGAATATCGGTTTTGCTGTCGTAGGTACAGAGTTGATCGGGAAATCTGGGGTTAGGAGTGGGGATAAATTCTAGTTGATGATTTGCTCCTAAATTTAATATTTCTTCCCCCTTGACAACCAACAGATTTAATGCTTCGGTTTCGAGAATTTTTTTCAGGGAAATTGCCCCCGGATTAGAACAAACAAAAGTGACTTGAGGAGCGATTTCTAAAAGTGCCTTGAGGGTGACGGCACGATTGGGGTTAACGTGACCGAGAATAATATAATCAATCGTTTTCGGATCGATTCTTTTAGTTAAAGCCTCTAAAAATATAGCCGAGAATGATTCCCCCGGTGGATCAAAAAGAGCGACCTTTTCACCTTTAATCAGATAACTATTGGCGGTGGTTCCCTTTTGTAATCCGTATTCGATCTCGAATTTTAACCTGTCCCAAGTGCGGGAACGAAAGACAAAAGTATCGACGGCAATAGGTGCTACTTGTACATCTCTCGGTTTGACAATTGCATTATTCATAATCTTAGTTACCAGTTATCAGTTAATTAGTCAAGTAGTTAAGCGGCAACTTGAGGCTGTCATCATTTTTTTCTAGGCAAGTTTGGCATTAAAGTCAACACTTGATTTTTGACTAAATACAGCCTTTTATCGCTGGGGACGAGTGGGGAAATTTACAGGTTATCTTGCCAGCCGGAAGGACATCAATATCTAAAGTACACTATCTCTGGGAAGAAACCTAGCTTCTAGCAATTTGCTTGCGGGTAAGGATACCCCTCTGGGGGGATTTGCCAGTCTATTGAGAAATTCTAAAGGGAAGGTGATCCCCGGAAGCGAGGTGCTAGTCTGAGGGAAACCCTGCTCTTTCCCTATCAGGCAAAGTTTTTATGAGCTATCAGCACTCGTCTTTTGACTGCACTAGCGCCAATTTTGAGAAAGCCGCTTTGAGTCATTTTCGCACTCTTGTGGCTTTTTTACCGGATAATTGCCGTGTTTACCGACAAACTTGGGAATTTTCTACGGTTCTCTGTCTCGATTTTCTAGCCTGTTTGCAGGGACTAGCAATCACCCGTCAAAATTTCGCCCATCTAGTCAATGTGACACAAGAACTCGGTTTAGGTCAAGCAATTATTTTGAAAGTAGGCAATAAAATCGTTGAGTGGCATCGTTTAACATTCTAGAAAAAAATCGGCTCTCTCTGTTCTTTGTGTCTCTGTGGTTTATCTTTAACGCTGCTGACACAATCGAATAGAAAGGTAGATTGTCGGCTATTCTAGAACTGTTTAAGTTGAGAAAAAGCACCGATAATTTGACCAAGGCTAATACCACCATCATTAGTGGGAACAGTTTGCTGCCAGTAGGGTTGAAATCCCGAAGCTTGTAGGCGATTAATTGTTCTTTCCGTCAGATAACGATTTTGAAAACAGCCTCCCGTCAGGAGAATTTTTTCTCTACCTGTTTTCTGAGCAATTTCTACAATAATCTCACTTAAACTATTATGAAATTTAGCGGCAATTATGCCGATTTGTACTTGTTTTTCTAAATCCTCAACAACTCCTAAAATTATCTGATTCCAATCAATAACTATGGGTGAGTCGGCGGACAAAGAAAAATTATAATATTCCTCTGTTTTAATGCTCTCAAGGGCAAATTCTAACTGCATTGCTGCTTGTCCCTCAAAACTTAATTGATAACATAAACCTAGAATCGCCGCCACACCATCAAACAAACGCCCGACACTAGAAGTTAAAGGACAATTAATTTTTTTTGTTAACATTTGCCTAAAAATAGACCATTCCTGTTCACTAAAAGCTGATTTTATCCTATCAGTATTTTCCATAACTTCTAGTAATCCTAAAGCTACTCGTCTGGGTTCTTTAACCGCTTTTTCTCCTCCGGGTAATGGCCAGGGTTTAAAATGGGCGACTCGCTGCCAAGAATCGGCAGCAATATGGATAAATTCTCCCCCCCAAATTGTGCCGTCTAAACCGTATCCTGTTCCATCCCAAGCAACCCCTAAAACCGGAGGTTGTAGCTGATGTTCTGCCATGCAGGATAAAACGTGAGCGTAATGATGTTGAATGGGAATAACGGGCAAATTTAAGCTATAAGCGTACTTGGTTGCTAGATATTCAGGATGAGCATCACAGGCAATAACTTCGGGTGCAAACTCGTATAATTTTTTTAAACTATCGAGGATATTTTCAAAATGATTAACAGCATTAACTGTATCTAAATCGCCGATATGTTGACTGATAAAAACTTGATTTTTTTGATAGATAGCCACGGTATTTTTAAAATAACTTCCCACGGCCAGAATCGGGGGAAAATCTCCCTCATTAACTTTAACTGGAAAGGGAGCATATCCCCGCGCTCGCCGCAAAATCATCGCTTTTCCCGCCATTTCCCTGATAATAGAGTCATCCACTGGTCGAACTATTGGACGATTATGAACTAGAAATAAATCGGCGATTTTTTCTAATTTTTCTAAAGCTTCTTTTTCGTCAATACAGATAGGTTCATCGGCTAGATTACCACTGGTTGCTACAATAGGAAAGCCTAATTCCGCTAATAAAAGATGATGTAGGGGAGTATAGGGTAACATAACTCCTAGGTAGGGATTACCCGGAGAAACCGAAGGAGAAAGATAATTTTTTCTTTGTTTAATCAGGACAATTGCCGCTGCAGGAGACTGTAATAATTGCGATTCTAAAGAAGATACATAACCATGTTTTTTCACTAACTCAAGATTAGGATACATCACGGCAAAAGGTTTATCCAGTCGCTGTTTACGTTGTCGCAATTTTTGCACTGCTTCCGTATTTCTTGCATCGACAACTAGGTGAAATCCTCCTAATCCTTTGATCGCTATAATTTTTCCTTGTTGAATTGCTCTAGCAGTGGCAATTAAAGCTTGATCTTTTTCCGCTAATACAGAGCCTTGACTGTCTAAAAGACTAATTTGGGGTCCGCAACTAGGACAGGCATTCGGTTGGGCATGAAAACGGCGATCCAGGGGGTTTTCGTATTCCCTTTGACATTCAGGACACTGATTAAAACTCCTCATAGTTGTGGCACTGCGATCATAGGGTAAACCCTCGATAATACTGTAGCGAGGACCGCAGTTAGTGCAGTTAGTAAAAGGATAGCGATAACGACGATTATTCGGGTCAAAAATATCGGCTAAACAATCGGGACAAGTGGCTAAATCTGGCAGAACAATTGTATTTTTTTCACCGCCGCTGCTATGACGTATGCTAAAGTTTTGATAACCGATAGGATTTAACCATTGAGTCTCAATATTTTCAATTAGCGATCGAGGGGGTTTTTCTAAAGATAATCGAGTCAAAAAAGTTTCTAGTTTATCTCGATTGCCCTCAACTTCAATAAAAACTCCCGCTGCTGTATTATTCACCCAACCAGTTAGGTTTAATTCCGTTGCTAATCGATAAACAAAAGGACGAAAACCGACTCCTTGTACTGCTCCGCGCACAATTAAAGCTAATCGCTGATCGGACTGAATGCTCTGATTATTCATAAAAATTTAACGGGGAAATTATCAAATCTATCCCTGATTACTTTTCCCGTTATACTAAACTTTCACTAATCACCCGACAGCATTCTTCCACACTTGCCCTTTTTTCCATAGCTATCACCAAAGCTTGATAGGCAGTCTGTTGTTTTTCTAAAAGAGTTTTTGCCTGTAATAAACTCCAGCGCTCTTTTTGGGCATAATTATTCTCAGGAACCCCCGCTAATTTTAAGGCCGATTGCAGATAAAATCGATCGCTTTCTCCCCCTGCCGCTTTACCATAAACTAAGGTTTCGGCAGCAATTCCCGCCATCCACACCGTAGAAATTCGCTCTAAAAAAGCAGGAAAATCGGTAAAATTCTTGACTTTTTGCTCTAAATCTGCTAGGTCAAATTGAACACCGCCGACTCCCTCCTGGCCTTGACGAAAGGCTTCCCAGGCGGTCAAACTATAACTGGCGATCGGAATGCCTAAAATATAAGCGGTGAGAAAATGTCCGGCCTCGTGGTGAATAACTCTTTGACGGTGTTTACTGGGAGAAAGAGCATCCAGTAGTAAAGTCACGCCTCGGTTATTAAAGGTGAGAGTATCAACGGTGACTAATCCCAAGAGGCTAAAAGTAGCCAAAGCGGGAATAAAAGGCGAAATAGACAGCAAAGGGGTGACAAATACGGAAAGAGTGATCGAAAAAACGGTAATCGCGATCAGATTTAAAGCTGTCTGTTCCATAAAAATTAATAAAAATATACAAATGCTTAATACTATGTTACATTGCCTAGTTTTATTTTCCCCGAATTAACCAACCAATTACCCCACCCACAAAAGCAGTCACAATCGATGTACCGATCTGTTTCCAGTTTTTTACCTCCCCAATTTTTTCGGCTAAATCGGGAATTTTTCCCACGGATGCCTCGATGAGTTGCACTCTTTCATTTAAACCCGTGATTTTTGCGTCTAAAGTCCTGATTTCTCCCTTAATTTCCGTCTGTCCTATCTCTAAGACCTGAATTTCTCTTTTGATCTCTCCGATGCTATTCTCGATCGCTTTTTGTCCACTCTCCAAAGAGGTTAAACGAGTTTCGATCGCTTTTTGTCCATTCTCCAAAGAGGTTAAACGAGTTTCAATCGCTTTTTGTCCATTCTCCAAAGAGATTAAACGAGTTTCGATCGCTTTTTGTCCATTCTCCAGAGAGGTTAAACGAGTTTCGATCGCTTTTTGTCCATTGATAATCAGATTTTCTAACCTTTTTAGGTCATTTTCCGTAAAAGCCGTCATCAGCTAAACTCCTAATAGATTAATTTTTTCTCGTCTTGAGATTGAGTCGATCGTTGACTAATTTAATTATGGAGTCAAAATCAAACTGTTACCCATTGATAGTTCTAGGTTCGATGCCGCAATAGGTATTTAGGGTGATAGGGAAATTTCTGCTAAATCCCCCATCTCCCCACTTCCCTTTAACATAAATAAATATTATTGTTTTCCACTATGGATAACTTTTATTGATGAATATCGATCGCACTATCCAAGAGGCAATAGGGATTTAGGGTGATAGGGAAATTTCCGCTAAATCCCCCACTTCCCCAATTCCCCACTTCCCCACTTCCCCACTTCCCTTTACCATAAATAAACATTATCGTTTTTCACTATGGATAACTTTTACTGATGAATATTGATCGCACTATCCAAGAGGCAACAGGGATTTAGGATGATAGGGAAATTTCCGCTAAATCCCCCACCTCCCCACTTCCCCACTTCCCCACTTCCCCACTTCCCCACTTCCCCACTTCCCCACTTCCCCACTTCCCACACTCCCTAATCCTGTCTCCTGTCTCCTGTCTTCTAAATTCTGCTGTATTGTTTCCCCTCATGAATATTGATCGCACTATCCAACTAGCTCATCAATTAGCGGACGCTTCTGGAGAGATTATCCAGTGCTATTTTCGGCAGCCCCATCTAGAAACCGAGACCAAACTCGATCAAGTTTCCTCAATAGTAACAATCGCCGATCAAGAAGCTGAGGAGGCGATGGTGGCGATTATTCGGCGAGAATTGCCTGAAGATGGGGTTATTAGGGAAGAAGGAGCCAATATTCCCTCCCAAAGTGGTCGTTATTGGGTATTGGATCCCATCGATGGCACATCCTCTTTTGTCAAGGGATTACCGATTTTTGGGACTTTAATCGGCCTAGTGGCAGAAAATCAACCGATTTTAGGAATTGTCGATCAACCGATTTTAGGCGATCGCTGGTTAGGAGTGAAGGGAAAAGGGAGTCTTTATAATAACCGGATGATTGTTAATCCCTACCGTCAAGATCGGGAACTTGTCTTAAAAAATGCCTGTTTAGCCTCCACCACTCCCTTAATGTTTATCACAGAACGACAACAGGCGATCGCTCGTCAGCTGCAAAGCGTCTGTAAACGTACCGCTTTTGGGGGTGATTGTTATAACTATATGATGTTAGCCACTGGCTGCACTGCCATGCCGATGGTAATCCTAGAATCAGACCTGAAATACTACGATTTTTGTGCTTTAATCCCGATTATTGAAGGTGCGGGCGGAATAATTAGCGATTGGTCTGGTAATCCCCTACAAGCTGATTCTAGCGAAGTTTTAGCCGTCTCTAATTCGGGTTTATGGCGGCAGGTTTTAGAACAAATCAGCAGAGTGGGTTAGTGCCAATACTAAGATAATTAAGGCTGGCTGAATAAATCTAAAAACCTTGTTGGGTAAGACTTTTAGACTTTTTGTCAATCAAAAAGTACCAGTTATGGGAGTGATCGTGGGAAAATTACGGGACTTTTTCTCTGAAAATTAGGTAATTGACCAGATGGGAATCAGTAAAAACCTACACCCCACACCCCACACCCCACACCCTGTCCCCACAAAAAACTTTTTCAGCAGACCCTAATTAATCAACAGCTAACCCACCCCTGCGGCAATTAAACCGTGGCTAATTGAGGTTGGGGACGTTTGCTGTGACGGATACCTTCGATCGCCGCCGCGTAATCTGGGGCATTAAATACCGCCGAACCTGCTACAATCGCATTAGCACCCGCTTCGAGAACTTGCCAAGTATTAGCCGGTTTTAAGCCGCCATCCACTTCAATCCAAGGATCCAAGCCTTTTTCATCGCACATTTGGCGTAATTGACGGATTTTGGGGACAACTTCCGGGATAAAACTCTGGCCACCAAAACCGGGGTTAACGCTCATAATTAGGACTAAATCGCACAAATGCAGCACATATTCGATTAAATCTAGGGGAGTGGAGGGATTTAATACCACACCCGCTTGTTTACCGAGTTCGCGGATTTGGCAAAGAGTACGATGGAGGTGGGGAGAAGCATTATGTTCAGCGTGAACAGAAATAATGTCAGCACCCGCTTTCGCAAAGTCAGCCACATATTTTTCCGGTTCGACGATCATTAAATGCACATCTAAAGGTTTTTTCGTATAGGGACGAATAGCGGAGACAATCAGGGGTCCAATGGTGATATTCGGGACAAAACGACCATCCATCACATCAACGTGAATCCAATCGGCTCCTGCCTTATCCACAGCCTCGATATCGGCTCCTAATTTACTAAAATCCGCCGATAGGATCGAGGGAGAGACAACGATCGACTTCGAGCTTCCGTTTTGGGTCATGGCTAACTATAGAATTTCGTGTTTATATTTTCGTAACAATCTTATCAGCAATCAGTGATCAGTGATCAGTAATCAGTAATCAGGAGACAGGAGTCAGTAATCAGTGATCAGTAATCAGTAATCAGTAATCAGGAGTCAGGAGTCAGTAATCAGTGATCAGTAATCAGTAATCAGGAGTCAGGAGTCAGGAGTCAGGAGTCAGGAGACAGGAGACAGGAGATTATTTTTATTTATTCTCCCCACACCCCACACCCCATCACCCCATCACCCCACACCCCACACCCCACACCCCATCACCCCATCACCCCATCACCCCATCACCCCATCACCCCATCACCCTACACCCCACCTACCTAGATTTACGAACTTTTTTGTCGAAACTGGATCATAAACTTTAAAAATAGGCATGATGGGAATAGTTGGGATCGAGGGGGCGGAAAGACGGATAAACTGGTGGTTCTGTAGTTATATATACTTAGCTATCTCAGAAATTTACGCTACCCTAGATTTTGGGTTCTTTACATTTTGTTACTTACCATCCGTAAGAAAACTTAGTTCGCGTACCTTATTTTCTCAAAAAAGAATCTTAAAAAAGTGTTAAGGTTTTATACTTGAGGAGTGTTATCAGGAGGAAAATTGTGTTTAAACGACTTGCAGAACAGCATCGCCAACTGGTCAAAGACTTAGTCATGGATTTACAGGCTTTAGCGATCGCACTAGAAAATCAAGGTTATCTAGCATCTTGCTACACCTGTGGCGGTCAAATGAACAGCGCATCTTTTATGGTGGGATTGGGTGAAACCCATCTAATTCGGTTTCTCGTGTCCGATTACGGCATCACCTGGACAGAAATGCGCGATGATCGAGAGTTAATGAAACTCGAAGGCGCGGAAGCCATCAGCCAACTACAGGAATTAGCCAATCTGATTAAATATCAAATTTCGCCGGCGGAATTTATTGACAAAAAACCCTCCTCCGTGCTGCAACGGTTAGAGACGGTTTAACCCGATATATGACCTAGACCTGTATGTTTAGCGAACTTTTTCCCCCTAACCTTTCAGCCAACTGTTAGCTAGATAAGCCATTCGTTTCATCTCTTTTCGTCCCCGGGAGACGGAATCGAGGATCATGCCACAGGTCAAACCTAAAAAGGCTAAAAGCATGATCGAGGCCGATAAAATAGCGGTGGGAAAACGTGGTACTAAGCCGGTTTCGAGGTATTCAAACAGGACGGGGATCGCTAAGAGGAGGGAAATAACCGCCAAAATCAGCGAGACAAGGCTAAAAAATAGAAAAGGACGAATTTCTTTAAAAAGTAGGATAGCGGTTCCCAATACCCGCCAGCCATCTTGAAAGGTTTTTAACTTACTTTGGGAACCTTCAGGACGTTCCCCGTAGAGGGTTGGTTCTTCAGCGAAGGGAATTTTTAATTCTAAAGCGTGGATAGTTAACTCGGTTTCAATCTCGAAACCATTAGATAAAGCGGGAAAAGATTTGACGAAACGACGAGAAAAGACACGATAACCGGAGAGCATATCGATTAAACGCGCTCCAAACAGAAATTTAACGAATCCTGTTAAAAATAGATTACCGGCGCGATGACCCGGACGATAAGCCTGGGAGGATTTTGCCGCTTCCCGACGCGCACCGACCACCATATCCAATTGTTCCCGCAGCATTCGTTCAATTAAGCGACGTACTGCCGCAATTTCGTAGGTATCATCACCATCAATAAGAATATAGATATCGGCCTCGATATCGGCAAACATCCGCCGGACAACATTGCCTTTTCCCGGTTGGATTTCCTGACGCACGATCGCCCCCGCTTTCAGTGCTTCGGTCACGGTATCATCGCTAGAGCGGTTGTTATAGACATAAATTGCCGCTTCTGGCAAAAAAGTTTGAAATTGGGAGACCACTTTAGCGATCGTTAGTTCTTCGTTGTGACAGGGAATAATCGCAGCGATACGGTAGTTTTGCAGGGAAATCGGCGGAATAGCAGTCATTTCGATCATGGCTGACGACAACGTTTAATTATAGTTAGGGGGGTGTCTTGGCGTTGGACGGCGTGAACAGTGGGACAATGGGGGAAAGCTTGGAAATAATCGTATCGGGATAAACCCATGTAATAATCGGGGTCGGGGGCCTTTCCCCAAGCAAAGTCATCTCGATAGATCATCGTAAAGTTTCGTTGGTGATTCTTTACCATTTCCGCCGCAAACATTGGACCGCTAACGACAATGGTAGAGTTAGCGGCGGCATTTTGATTAAGCCATTCCATCCCCTCTTTGAGACTTAATCCCCAGTAATCGGTTTCCTGTTGACCGTGGGCCGCTTTTAAGCCTCCGTAGGCGCGATTATAGTAGGTGTATTCGTAGGGATGCAGGCTAATCATGTCATAGACAATGACGCTAAAGTTGAGGATTAGCAGGGTCGTTAGAAAGATTTTTATTGACTTTCGCTTGAGTTTATGGTATGTCCAAATAATAGCCGTACTTGCGATCGCTGCTAGGGCGGGAATGACAAATAAAAAGTGACGGATGCCGTCGTAGAGGGTAGATTGACGCAGGATAGCAACGGTAGGCAGTAAAAACGCTTGGAGTACGGTGATTAGGGCGCATGCACGCTGGGTTGGCGTTAATTTGGTCATTTTTGTCAAAATGACCATTACACCGACCAGGGCGGCGATTTGCAGGAGGACGGGGGTGGTGAGGGAAAATAGCCGGGGTAGATAGTACCAAGGCAGGGAACGACCGGGGATATTTTGACCGTCAAAGAGAACCGTATTATCCCAGATGTTAAACTTGGACATGAGGGTTATCGCTTCGATAAACCAAGTAATCGGGTCTCTCCAAGCGGCAGGGTGGACAATATAGGTGGTTATTGCCCAAAAAAGTATAATAACTGCGTATAGGGGCAGAAAACGCCAAACGGTTTTGGGGAGGGTTTTGAGATCCCATCGGGCCACCAGATGGGCGAAGATGAGATAAAAGAGGATAAAAAAGCCACCGATGCGAATTCCGGTGATTAAACCAGCGATAATCCCGTAGAGACAAGAATAAACGGTTAAACGGTTAAATCCTAGTTTAATAGCCTGATTTTCGGACTGAAAATATTTATCCAGCAATAGGGAACCGGTGAAGGTTCCGAGGGTGAACATGGCTGCAAAGGGGATATCTTTGGGATTAAAGAAGGTATGACCCCAAAAAGCGGGAAATAGGGCTAAAATTAGCGCACCTAACCAAGCGGATTCGATTCCTGCTAGGATAGCGACGATTCCCACCACCGATAGATAGGTAATCAGGGAAAAAAGAAAGGTGACGACGTGCTTAACCCGGGTTATTTGCCAGATCCTCGATAGCCATTTATCCTTATCAGTGGGATTGGGAGGAAGATTGGGGGTAGCAGGGAAAAAATTTTCTTTGGTTTTGTAGATAAGTTGGGATATGTAGTTAAAATAAAAGCCGTAATGACGGGACATTTCTGATATGGGCTTGTTTTCTCGGATATATTCGAGATTATGATTGACCATATCCACTTCGATCGGTTCGTCCCAAGTGATACCATAGTTTCCGACTACCGATAAACCAATTATCGCCAGAACTAGGATGACCGATAGAATTTTTAGATAAGCTTGCTTAACTGAGATTAACCCTTTTCTAGACTTCATTGGCGATCGAGTCAGTATGGTGGGCAATTTTATCACCTTAGTATATCAAAATTTGGTCAACTCGCCTAAGGACGTTTTTGGGAGTTAAAAGTTTCCGTTTGTATTTGTTAGCCAAACATGGTATATCAAGTAAAAAGCTATCAGCTAAAAGGCTGACTCGTCCCAGAGCTAGTCATTGGTTTAATGGCACAATAAAAACTAATAACTGATTGGCTTTTGCTGAAAGTAAACAGTCCTATTGGGTTTAGTTTTCTCGTCGAAGTCACCAAAATTATTGATTAAATTATGGCATTATTAAAACGGTTCACCCTGACTCATCCCCTCTTCTGGGCAGTAGTTTATTTTATCGGACTAGGGATTTTATCAGTTATCTTAGGTCAAGATGTTAGCTGGGATTTACGCAATTATCATTTTTATAATCCCTATATGTTATTGACAGGAAGGTTTAAGTATGATGTCCTCCCAGCACAGATACAAACTTTCTTTAATCCTTTGATGGATGTTCCTTTTTTCGTTGCTATCTATTACCTAAAAATACCTCCGGTGGTGGTCGGTTTTTTCTTGGGAGGTTTCCATGGATTAAATCAGTGGTTAGTTCATTTAATCACTTATCACTCCTTCGATAAAGTTGGCGAAAGATACAAGATAACTTTAAGCATAGCGGCAGCAATTACCAGTATATTTGGGGCAGCTTTTCTATCAGAGTTAGGAACCAGTATCGGCGATAGTACCAGCAGTGTTTTTGTTTTGGCAGGATTATTTTTAATAATCCCTTGTCTTGGTCGTAATCAACCGGTTAAGGTTAAAACTATAATTTTTGCAGGATTGCTTTTAGGACTAGCAACAGGACTAAAATTGACCACGGCACTGTATAGTATCAGTTTAATCGTGGCGATTAGTTTTTTAACCAATACCATCAGGGAAAAGCTGCGTAATCTTCTGACCTTGATTCTCTCTATGACTGTGGGATTTTCCCTGACGATGGGTTATTGGATAATCCTGATGTGGACTAATTTTGCCAATCCCCTTTTTCCCTTTTTCAACAAAATTTTTCAATCTCCCTATATCGAAACAGATTTTAACCTGCAAGATACCCGCTTTTTACCGAAAGATGTTTGGCAATTTTTATTTTATCCCTTTTATTTTGTGCAGGAACAAACCCTAGTGGCTGAGGTAAAATTTAAAGAGACTCGTTTTGCTATTGCCTATGTTCTAATTGTAATTCTTCTGGGAGTGATTATTTATCAGTACACCTCTCGCCGTTCTCTAGAGCAAAAAAATAGTTTAGTCCATTTACCCATTCTCGGATTTTTATTACCTTTTTATTGTAGTGCCTATCTGATCTGGTTAAAGGGTTTTTCTATCTATCGTTACTTGATGGTTTTAGAGTTAATCACACCAGTTTTAATTATCCTGATTATTGCCTATCTTTATCCTCATAAAAGGACAGTTTTTATAATCTCTATCGCTATTTTTACCTTAATTGCTGCTACAGTCAAACCCTTAGACTGGTGGAGAATGGGATGGTCAGATAATTATTTTGGTATCGATAGTCAAGCATTAAAATCCTACGAAAATTCCACGATTGTTATGTGGGGAGATGAAGGAACGGGTTATCTAGTTCCCCATTTTCCTGCCTCGACTCGTTTTGTGCGATTGCGAGGAAATATGGGAGTCAGTGAGGGAACTTTAATGCGAAAAAATGCCGAGACATTTATTGCTAATACTCCCCCAGAATCTCTCTACATTCTCCAGACGGACTTTAATAAAAAATCCCCTGATATAGTGGAAGATTTGGCTAAAGAAAATCTCGTTATTGACTTCCAAAATTGTCAACCCTTTCCCACCAAAATCGAAAACTTTAATCTCTGTCGTCTTCGGAAAAAGTAATTAGCACGGGAAAGCTATTCTCTATTCTCTAACAATTATTAATTACCAGTGACTCCTAACTTTTATCTGTAATGATTTATCTATTGACGGTTAACTACAATTGCGCGGAATTAATTAAGCGTTTAATCGCTTCCCTCAACGATAACTTATGTGCTACTCTCATCATTATTAACAATTCCACTGAAGATAAAAATATCCAATCTTTAGCAGCGGAAAGAGTCAAGATTATTGAAGCGGGGGAAAATTTAGGATTTGGGAAAGGATGTAATCTGGGACTTAATTGGATTTATCAACAAGACAGAGAAGCTATCGTTTGGTTAGTTAATCCCGACGCTTACTTATTACCGGACTCTCTGGAGAAAGCCAGCAAATTTTTTCAGCAATATCCCGAAGTTGCCATCGCTGGTACAGAAATTTACGAACCGGATGGTAAAATCTGGTTTGGTTGGGGAAAATTTAATGCCAAAATCGGCACAATTAACGTGGTGGAGGAATCCTTAGACTATGGAGATAAACCCTATCTTATTCCCGACTGGGTGACGGGATGCAGTTTATTAATTAATTTCTCTAATTTTTCCACTTATCCCCATTTCGATCCCGATTACTTTCTCTACTACGAAGACTTTGATTTTTCCCGAAGATACGCAAATCAAGGCTATTTAGTCGTTGTTACCAATCAGATTAAAATTATTCATGAACCATCTTCTATCACCCGACGCTATGGTTATCTAAGACTAACTCATAATATCTATAGTTATCTTCTCAGTCTCGAAAAACATACGACTTTAACTATCCTTATTTATCGCTTGCTGCGGATGAGTTTTATGTCTTTACTGATCCTTCCCATTAAACCCAAATTTTCCCTAGCTAAGTTAGAAGGAATTCAACTCTATTGTCAAAGAATTATCACTAAACTGCGTCTAGGTTGAAACCCTTAGTTTTGCGGCTTCAGGCATTATTCTTGCTAAATCCTGTTTAAAAGCTATAGGAGAGCGGCGAGTGGCTTATCTCCACTTCCCGCCCTCCTATACCTTGATTCTTCAACCACAGCGATCGCCTACCCCCCCTAATTAGGGTTTGCGGCAAAAAGTTTTTCGTGGGGGTACGGTGTGGGGTGTAGGGTGTAGGGTTTTACCCGTTTTCAGAGGGTCAATTACCTAATTTTCGGGGAAAAAGTACCTGAATTTTCCCCCCGACCACTCCCATGGCGGGCACTTTTTGATTTCAAAAAAGCCTAAAGATATTATCCAACAAGGTTTTTAGATTTATTCAGCAACCCCTAATTGTAAAGATTTGTTTAGCTTGACCAGAGGTTGATAGTGCATAGGCTAGGATGAATTTTAAATGGATTCAAAATGAATTGAAAATGAATTCAAGATGAGCCAATCTGGTGAACTGTCGTATTTTAATCATGGAGTTGCCATTTTGTGAGTAAGAAATGGTTCGCAGATAACAGTTTGTCGATCGGGCGGACTCCTCTAGTGCGCCTTAATCGAGTCGTTGGCAACAGTCACGCCACGGTTCTGGCCAAGATTGAAGGTCGCAATCCAGCCTATTCGGTCAAATGTCGTATTGGTGCGGCCATGATCTGGGATGCAGAACAACGGGGACTATTGGGGCCGGGCAAAGAACTGGTGGAACCCACCAGTGGCAATACAGGCATCGCCCTAGCCTTTGTAGCCGCCGCTAAGGGGATTCCCCTGACCCTGACTATGCCTGAAACCATGAGCTTGGAGAGGCGCAAACTGTTGCTCGCTTATGGAGCCAATCTGGTGTTAACAGAAGGGACTAAAGGCATGACTGGAGCGGTGGCAAAGGCAGAAGAAATTGCCGCATCTAATCCCGATCGCTATGTGTTGCTGCAACAGTTCCGCAATGCTGCCAATCCCCGCATCCATGAGGAAACCACCGGCCCCGAAATTTGGCAGGACACAGATGGGGCGATCGATATTCTCGTGTCGGGTGTGGGAACGGGCGGAACCATTACGGGAGTTTCGCGCTATATCAAAAAAACCCAAGGAAAACCGATTTTATCGGTAGCGGTGGAGCCAGAAGCCAGCCCCGTACTATCCCAAGCCCGGGCAGGTCAGCCCTTGAAGTCCGGCCCTCACAAAATTCAGGGCATTGGGGCGGGGTTTGTTCCCGAAGTTCTAGATTTATCCCTCGTGGATGGGATTGAAACCGTTTCCAACGAAGAGGCCATTCTTTATGCCCAACGGTTGGCCAAGGAAGAAGGGATTATCTCCGGCATTTCCTGCGGTGCCGCCGTCGCCGTCGCCGGTCGCTTGGCACAACAACCCGAACACCAAGGCAAAACCATTGTCGTGATTTTGCCAGATTCCGGAGAACGGTATTTGAGTTCCATCCTATTCCAAGGGGTATTTAATGAGCAAGGGTTAGTGGCATGACGAGCGAGCATCCGAGCGTTTCCAGCGCTCTCTCCCAACCAACCTTGTCCTTGGATCTCGATGAGATTATCACTCAATTGTCTAAACCTCGTGGCGAGTCGTTCCACAGTTGGTATCAATCACGAAGCCATTTCCCCTTGCCCTCCCGTGAGGCCTTATTTCGGATTGTCGATCGACTGCGTGCCGTTCTTTTTCCCTATCACTTTGGCAATCCCGATTTAGGCGAAACATCCAGCCGCTATTTTATCGGTCATACCCTCAATGAAGTCCTACAACTGCTGCATCACCAGGTTTGTCGTGAACAGTGGTTGCTGGGGTCGCAGTTGCACTGGTCGTCAGACCAGATTGAGACGCACGCCCAAGGGACGGTACAAGCCTTTGCCACCCAATTACCCCATCTGAAAGCTCTACTGGAAACCGATATCACTGCGGCCTATCGAGGTGATCCGGCGGCCAGAAATTTAGATGAAGTATTGTTTTGTTACCCCGGGGTAACGGCAATCACTTATCACCGCATTGCCCATGCCCTGTATCGGTTGGACTCGCCCCTGTTGGCGCGGATTATCAGTGAAATTGGTCATTCCTTAACGGGGATTGACATTCACCCCGGGGCCTCGATCGGCAATAGCTTCTTTATCGATCATGGGACGGGGGTTGTGATTGGGGCAACCACGGTGATTGGCGATCGCGTGCGCCTTTACCAAGCGGTCACGCTCGGCGCAAAAAGTTTTCCCCGGGACGAATCGGGCAGTTTAATCAAAGGTCAAGCCCGTCATCCGATTATTGAAGATGATGTGGTGATTTACTCAGGTGCAACGATTCTCGGTCGGGTAACTATCGGTCGGGGCGCCACCATCGGTGGAAATGTTTGGTTAACCCGCAGTGTGCCGCCGGGGGGTTTTATCTCCCAGGCGCAACTACGACAGGAAATGTTTGATGACGGCTCGGGAATTTGAGGGGCTGTCCGGGCTGTGAATGTTCGGCCATAACAGTCGCTTTGTTACTTTTTTTTGAATTGGAGGATTTAACTCAATGACCTATACCCAAGATCATGAATTGCAACTGGCTTTGGGAGATGCTGCCGCTCGGCAGTTGGCCAATGCCACAAAGACCGTTCCTCAGTTATTGACCATTTCACCCCGGTGGTTCGTTCGCCTCTTGCATTGGCTACCCGTTGAAGCGGGGATTTATCGTCTCAACAAAGTCAGGGATGCCTCCCGGGTTGAGGTGGCCTGCTCTGAACGAGACGAGCGGGAGCTGCCCGAAACCTTTGTGGATTACGAAGAGAACCCCCGGGAGTATTTCTTGAGTGCGGTGAATACGGTACTGGATGTTCACACTCGCGTGTCCGATCTCTACAGCAGTCCCCACGATCAGATCCATGAACAATTGCGGCTGACGATCGAAACCCTGAAGGAACGTCAAGAAAATGAGTTGATCAACAACCATGAGTACGGATTGCTCAACAATATTGTTGATTCCCAGAAAGTGCAACCTCGCAATGGTGCGCCCACGCCGGACGATTTGGATGAGTTGCTGGTGAAGGTGTGGAAGGAACCGGCATTTTTCCTCGCCCATCCTAAAGCGATCGCGGCCTTTGGCCGAGAAGCAACCCGACGGGGTGTACCCCCTGCCACGGTGTCATTATTCGGGTCTCAGTTTATTACCTGGCGGGGCGTGCCTTTGATTCCTTCCGATAAGTTGGCTGTGAATGAACAAGGCAAAACCAATATTTTGTTATTGCGGGTAGGAGAAAGCCGTCAAGGGGTGGTCGGTCTCTATCAGCCCAATTTACCCGGTCAACAGGGAGTTGGCTTGTCGGTGCGATTTATGGGGATTAGTCGCAAGGCGATCGCCTCTTACCTGGTCTCCCTCTACTGTTCGTTGGCAGTGTTGACCGACGATGCGGCGGCCGTACTGGAGAACGTTGATGTCAACCAATACCACATCTACGACTATGACTAACCCCGAACTGATCCCTGAAAAGGTGGGGGGGAATCTACCCGCTCTATCCCCGCCCACCACTGCCCTAACTGAGGTCGAGAACATTTCTCTTAACCCCTTATTCCAACCTGACCTTCTTGAGCATCTCGCCCAGACGATAATTCAAGAACTACAACGGCACGACCTTAAGGCCGAGGTGGCGAAGGGGTTGAGTCCAGACCGGGATTATCTGGTGCCATCCGCCGCAGCAACCTCCCCGGCTGCTGTGGGCGAACGGCCCACAGTTCCCTTCGCTGTACCCTTAGCCACCCCCTCTTTCTACTTCATCGAAGAGTTAGAAACAAAAATCCCCGACCTTCCGGCGGTAGTGGCCAAACCGGGCCAGCTTGTTCAAGTCCAGGGGATCGATCCCCTTTTTGTCCCCCATGCCAGCGGGCGAAGCGTTCAAAGACCTAGCTTCTTTGATGTTCATACCATTCGCCTGGATTTTCCCATCCTGCAAGAACGGGTGAATGGCAAACCCTTGATCTGGTTCGACAATGCCGCAACAACTCAAAAGCCCCAAGCAGTCATCGATCGCCTCGTTCATTTCTACAGCCATGAAAATTCCAATGTGCATCGTGCCGCCCATGAATTAGCGGCCCGTTCCACAGATGCTTACGAAGCGGCCCGAGACAAGGTACGCCGTTTTCTCAATGCCTCATCTGCTAACGAAATCATTTTCGTGCGGGGGACAACGGAAGGCATTAATCTGGTGGCAAAAAGCTGGGGACAACAAACCCTACAAGCGGGGGATGAGATTGTCCTCACCCATCTGGAACACCATGCCAATATTGTGCCTTGGCAGCAACTAGCCGCCCAAACGGGAGCAAAGTTGCGGGTTGTCCCCGTGGACGACCACGGGCAGATTTTACTGGCAGAGTACCAACAATTACTCAACTCCCGCACAAAACTGGTGGCTTTTTCCCATGTTTCCAATGCCTTGGGAACCATTACTCCCGCCAAACAAATCATTGATTTAGCCCATCGGGTCGGGGCTAAAGTCTTGTTAGATGGCGCTCAATCGGTTTCCCACATTCCGATCGATGTTCAACAATTAGGGTGTGATTGGTTCGTCTTTTCCGGGCATAAAGTCTTTGGTCCGACAGGGATCGGGGTACTTTATGGTCAAGAAGACCTGTTAAATGCCACGGTTCCCTGGCAAAGCGGCGGCAACATGATCGTGGATGTGACGTTTGAGCGTACCGTGTATCAGGCGGCTCCCACTCGCTTCGAGGCCGGAACGGGCAATATTGCCGATGCCGTTGGCCTAGGGACGGCCTTGGATTATGTTCAGCAGATTGGTTTGACCACCATTGCCAATTATGAGCATGAACTTCTGGAGTACGCCACTGCGGGACTGACAACCATTCCGGGCCTGCGTTTGATTGGGACGGCGGCCGATAAGGCTGCCGTGCTTTCCTTTGTGCTGGAGGGATTTGATGTGGAAGTCATTGGACAGGCCCTGAACCGGGAAGGGATTGCCGTGCGGGCAGGCCATCACTGCGCTCAACCCATTCTGCGACGCTTTGGTCTAGAGGCAACGGTGCGCCCTTCCTTGGCTTTCTACAATACTAAAGCCGAGGTGGATGCGCTGGTGGCCGCGTTGGAACGTTTGCAACACGAATAAACTGACTGGAATAGGTGCGGCAGCTTGTACACCTATTCCAGTTCCCCCTGAACTGCCACCTATTTAGGGTCTGCTGAAAAAGTTTGTTGGTGGGGTTAGGGTGTGGGGTGTGGGGTGTGGGGTGTAGGGTTTTACCGATTTTCATCTGGTCAATTACCTAATTTTCAGGGAAAAAGTGCCTAAATTTCCCCCCCCGATCACCCCA
>NZ_JADBUN010000273.1:0-8994 GCF_020245625.1 Microcystis sp. M049S2
GCAAAATTAATTACACATATCTAACCCCCTCTTGCCTTTTGCCTCTTGCATGAGTGCCTATCTTTACTAGGAAATTAATTTTGCACGACTACTTATTATACGCCGCGAGCGGCGGGGAATTAGACCCGAAGAGATTAAACGTAATAGAATCAATTTAATTATTTATAATCCTCAAAAGGAGATAATTTGCGAATGGATAACACAGTAAATTATGCCGATATTCTGACTCAAGTTATCAGAAAAGAGTCGGCGATGCAACCTCGATTACAAACCCTTAAAATTACCCCAGTTTGTGATCCAGAATCAGGCAACTTTTTAATAATTATGACTGGTTGGGAAAAAGAAGCGTGGATTAATACAATTTTATTTCACGCTCGTTTATTGAAAAATAAAATTGTCATTGAAGATGATAATCTTGAAGAAGGATTAACAACCACTTTAATTCAGGCTGGGATTCCCCCAGAAGATATTATTACTGGACTTTCCCTAGAGTAAGGTGTTAGCCTTTATTGCGGAGATCTGTGGTATCTCTATTGCTTTTGCCGATGTTGCAAACGTCACAAAGCGTTTGATAGTTATCCAGGCTGTCAAGACCACCGCGTGAGCGAGGAATGATGTGATCAACATGAAGAATTGCGCCGTTATGTGAATTGCGACCACAAGAAACACATTTCCACTGATCACGCTGAAATACTTGCCAACGGATTGCGGGCATTACGCGAATCTTTTGCTCGGCGAAAAGTGCTGCCAATGCGATCGATTCACCTGTGGCGGAGTGCTTTTCTTCACCCCCTTCATTCGGATTCTCTAATTGTCTTTCAAACCACCAATAGTTCAATCTTGAAACTAAATTTTCCAGCCGATGCGGGAGTCCCTTTGCTATTTGAATATAAGAGTCATAAACGGGGAAGAAAACTGCAAAATTATCGACTAATTGAAATAGGTCAACTGGGGAAACAGGGAAGCGATATGGATGCCCGAAAAAATAGTTATCAATTTGTTCGTTAGATATTCTATGTCGATAATGATCTTGAAATGCTGCGAAGAAAGGTAAATCATCACCAAAATAAAAATCAGGTCGAATCTCAGATCCGAAACACAGCCTATTAATTATATTTTCGTTATCAATATGAAACTGCAAAATCGAATCAAATGACTTTTTATCAAGTCCTTTGAGCCAACCGTTTTCCAGAAAAGTAAATACCCCCTCATCTGTGAGCATGAAAGCAAAACGAAATGGCAAGATTTGCACGGGTTTTCCATCTTTGCGCGAGAAACCTGGCCACTTTGCCTTCCTTTGTCCGCCAAGGCCAACGAAAACAGATTCATATTTATGCGTCAATTCGTTATCGTTGTATCTATTTTCCCGAAAATTCGGAAAAACGCTAACGATAGAGTCGTCCAGCACTTCTACTCCGTATATCTCAAGTATCAGAGCAATTGCAGAGTTCATTACCAAGCGCAGACGCGGTAAAACCGAATGTTTTAGAGCATCAGCACGAAGGCGAGCGTCATCGACAAGAAAGAGGTTTGCGTCTTGCTCGTCGAATGTGATATTTGAGAGTGCAGATGGGATCATGCTAAAGACCGACTACTGATTATATTAATTATACAAAAACTTTCTGAATAACCAGAGTAAGGATATGTGGAAACTTTCGGCATATCACCCCATTTTGTGGATTCCTGACAATCAGCCGAGATACAAAGAACTTTTCAGCGACCATAGCACAAATTATAATTCTTGAGGTAACTGAGCAGACTAACTAAAAGTGGCGATGGCGGAGCAAATTCTTTCTCTACTCTTGTACCTAATTCTTATTTTAACGGCTTTTTGGTTTATTAGCCCCCAAAAAAAGCCCCGTAGTCATCCCGCCTATCATCTTGCCTGTTTACTAGAAGATGCTCCTGAAAGCTCATTAAAGGGTCAATTTTATCCCCTGGCTACTCCCTTGGCTACCCCGATCGCCTGTACTGTTCCCCAGGTGTGGCGCAGTGTATATAGGCAGTCTCTGGCAAAACCGGATGTTAACTATTGGCAATGGCGCAGTATGCCCGAAAATGAGCAGTTTTGTCGGGAATTACGGGAATTATTGCGGTTAAATCCGGCTAGAGGTTACGCTAAGGAAATTCTGGAAAGTCTCGCCTTGGGTCAAGATCCTTTTTATCATCTTTACTGGGATCTAAAAGCGATCGCTAATGGTAACTTTAACACTATTGGCACTAATAAACTAGCTGAGGGCAGATTTGCCCAGCGAGATTTGCGAACTCATCAGCAGATGCGGAGGGATTTTCGTCAATGGCATTTACAAGCTTGTGAACAGTTGGGAAAAGAGCGAGTTAAAGCGGTTTATCGGGTGTGTTATGGGTCAGATTGGTCATTAATCGCCCAAATTCTCTATCCTTCGCCCCGTTCCTTGGCCGTGATGATTATAGAGTCGGCTAATCCCGTTTGGTGGCGAGTTTTGGGGATTACTCCTTTTACCACGACTAGCCGGATTGAGAATAATTATAAAACTCTCTTGTGTTATTGGCATCCCGATCGCAATTCCCATCCCAATGCTACAGAAATCACTGCCCATCTTAATCGCGCCTACGATTGTTATCAAAGTTTTCAGGAGATGAGTAGTCAAGATAATGCACCTTTGTGGACGAAAATCCGTCGCTGGATTCCTTAGACTTGACTCTAGTTTTTCCCTTGACTTTTTCCTTAACAAAAGAATGTTAGTCTAGGAACAATCTAGGACCACGCTTGCACTCTCAAGGTAATGAATCTAGTGCTTTTAAACAATCGCTACCAAATTGTTAGCACCCTTGCTAGGGGGGGATTTGGGGAAACTTATATCGCTATCGATACGAATATGCCTTCTCAACGGCGCTGTGTGATTAAAAAATTGCAGCCGGCTATTCAAAGTGAGGGGATGCCAGAATGGTTAAAAGAACGTTTTCAGAAAGAAGCAAGCGTTTTAGAGGAATTGGGGGAACAAAATCGCCAAATACCCCGTTTATACGGTTATTTTGCCCAAGATAATCATTTCTATCTGGTGCAGGAATGGATTGAAGGGGAGACACTAACCCAAAAACAGCAACGACAGGGAAATTTATCTTCCTCAGCCGTGCGGACGATTTTAGAGAATTTACTGCCTGTTATTGATTTTATTCACAGTCGCCGCATTATTCACCGGGATGTGAAACCCGATAATATTATCTTAAGAAATAGTGATAATTTGCCCGTTTTAATCGATTTTGGGGTAATGAAAGAGGCAGTGGCCACCTTACTCGATCCTACGGGAAAAAGTGCCTATTCGATCGCCCTTGGCACCCCCGGTTATATGGCTTCGGAACAGGCTGCCGGGAGACCGGTCTTTTCTAGTGACCTTTACAGCCTAGGCTTAACGGCGATTTTTTTATTAACGGGAAAAACTCCTCAATATCTAGAAACTGACTCGCGCACGGGGGAAATTCTCTGGCGACAGGAGGCAGAAAATGTTAATCCTAATTTAGCTATGGTAATCGATCGAGCGATCCGTTTTCATCCCCGGGATCGGTTTGCTACTGCTAGGGAAATGTTAGCAGCTTTGGCAGAAATGTCCCCCGATTTGTCCACCCAACCAACTATCGCGGTTTCTCCCCATAGTCCCCGATTAAAGTCCTCTACACCCCCAAAACCAACCGTCTCCCCCACTGTGGTTATTCAACCCAATTCTGGGGAAAAAAAGAATCCTTGGCTGTGGATTTTGCTGATTTTTGCGGTGACAATTGGGGCTTTTGCCCTAGGATATCGGGGATTTATGGCTCTTTTACCCAAAAATGAGGAAATCGAACCATCACCAACCATCGAACCTTCTCCTAGTCCTGAAATCATTCCTCCTCCCTCCCAAGATTTTCCCCCTATCCGACGACCTTCTCGTCAACGGACTCCCATTTATTCCCCGACTCCTACTCCATCCCCGACTCCTACCCCAGAGGTGATTCCTACTCCAGAAGTGACTCCAGAATTAACTCCTAGTCCCACCCCAGAAGAAGTAATTCCTATTCCTGTTCCCCTTCCTGAAACAGAGCCGAGTCCTCAAGTTTCTCCCCTTCCTTCTCCTTCCCCTTCTCCTTCCCCTGTTCCAGAGGTGATTAATCCCCCGGTTAATGAGGATAAAATTGAACCGATTGCTCCTCCGGTTTTATCACCTCCTCCTCCTGAAGAAAATAGTAATTAATAGACTGCTTGCAGAAGTCTGGCAAGGGGAAGATGATAATTTTTTCTTAAACCCTTGCCCTTTCCCCTACAATAGAAGATAGCTACTGTTTAGGCTTAATTCTTCTGATTCTATCTGCTCTGCCAGTTGACGCAGTAGATCAAAAATGCTCGTTAAGGTTTCCCCTGGTAATTTAGCCATATTCAATTATTTCTATCGTTCCCAATCAGCGGCGGCAGATTACTTTGAACTCAAGACCAAAGTCTCTCAATCGTCCGCTGCATTGGGCTTGTTAGCCCCCGACGCTATCAGGTTAGGAGGATCCTCTGGCTGAAGTGAATGATATATTTGCCTCAATCTTTTCATTGCTCGCGCTCCACGCTGCCGTAGAACTGCTTCTTGTAACGACTGTTTCTCCTCAGATGTCAAACGCTTGCTGATTTCAGACCAAGACAGCCCCTCTATCGTTCGTAGAGTTATGATTTCGCGGTCTTCAGGGGACAAGTGTTTGAAAGCTAACTGAACTAGCTCTAAATCATCTTCTATATTGGATGGCTCAAAGATTACAGAATCTTGCAACTGAGCAATATCTGCCTTTTGTCTATTTTGATTTCGAGAAAGTTCACGAATAATATTGTGCGAAACCATACGAATCCAAGCCAACGGATTTGTAATAACCCTTCCAGAGCTAATCGAACGTACTCCACGAATATAAGCTTCACTAATGATATCAGAAGGATCATAGTAGGAATCAAGATTGAACTGACGAAGACTTCTTTTAATAAAGGCAAAAAATGTATTGGATTCAGGGTTGTCTGCCTCAAGTAGAGTTTTGAATAAACTATCCCATGCAGTCTGATCATCAGGCTTTAACTGCAAGGCTTGATTATAACTATCAATAGCTTCAGAAAAGCGACCTAAAGCTCTTAATGCATCACCTCTATTATCCCAAGCATAATAATAATCAGGTTGAATCTTTAAGGCTTTATCGTAATTGATAATAGCTTTTTCAAAAAGTCCATAATCGAATAACGCAAGACCTAAATTGTTAAGGACATCAGGATCTTCAGAATTAAGTTGGAGAGCTTTTTTATAGCTAGAAACTGCTTCCCTATATTTTTTAATTCCTTGCAAGACCAAGCCTTGCTCAAAAAGCAAATCAGCTAAATGGGACTTATTGTTGTCACATTCGTCGATTAATTGCTGAATCTTAAGAAGTAGCTTTTCGCCCTCTTTCAATGAAAAGCCTGAATAATTGTTTTTACTTCGCTTTGAAAGAATACCAGATAACTCTTGTGATAAGGTTTCTGAGTCTAGAGGGAATCTAAAAACACCTGTACCCCAGTCAAAAAAATCAGGAGCACGACGAATAAAGTACTTGATTGCGAAAGCAGGTAAGATGAAGACAAAACAAATATTACTGAAACGATCTCGAAAAATTTCCCGGCGTTGATTTAAGTGGCTAAGAATACCAGGAACGGTATCAATGTTATAATAATCGCCTTCGCCTCCAAAACCAGGCTTGATAAATGGTTCTAAAGATTTCTCTAGACCTTGAACAAACAAAATATTTAACTCATTTCGATCTGAACGACCTTCAATAAATTCGTATAAGTTGTTAATTGGCTCTGTTAACTGTAGAGTTGCAACTTTCTTTTGTGGTAAATCTTGCTGGACTCGCTGAATTAATCGTTGAGCTTCAAGAGGAGAAGACTGCACAAAAACAATCCCAAACCCCTTGCGTCTTGTCAGAGAGCGAAGAAGGGCTTGATAAATCTCTTCCTTGGAAGGTGAGGTGTCTTCAGATGGTTGAGCAAGACTCATAGAGCTTGAACCCTCGCGAGTGCGTCTTGGAACCTCGAAATCCCTTCAATCAGAGGATGAATGTTGCACCAGACCTGAAGGGTTTCATTCTCATCATAGTACCTATACTCCAATAAGCAGCGATTCAGCAATAAGCGCAGGTGTTCCGCATCATTATTCGCTTCTCTGATGTGACATACCCTCGCTAGAACTTCCCATTGATGCTCTTGGACAGTTTTGCGGTAGGTCTCCCGTGTCTCTTCAATTGCCCGTCTTGCAGCTTTGGCAGTAATTGGTAGCTGATCTGTCCAGTCGATCGCTTTTTGAATTAACTGCATCAGATTTCGGACATGACCACCGCTCATCAAACACAACAACTTCAAGGTTTCCGGGCTGTCGAATACTGCTGGAGAATCAAGTCCACTAACCGCTCCTTCTAGGGTTTGCACTAAGTTCGGATCAACCAATGCAACTCTCCGACAGATCAGTTCTCGTAATTTCTCTAGTCCTGCTGAGTTCTCGCTACCATCACGATTTCTAACCATAATCATAGGCAGAACATCAGGTGTATCGTAATTATTTTCAAGCTGAGTTGCCCGTCCGTCCGAATAAATCATGGCGATCGGAACTGTGTAAATTACATGACAAGCTAATCCACGTAGAATCTCACTCCTATTCAAATAAATCTCATCGTAGTTGCTTGGCTTACCTTCCTCTTGGGTTTCCACAATCCGATCGAGGTTGTCAGCAATCAAGACAATTCCTCGGCTATCAGCAGGCAAGATCTTTTGTGCTTCTTTGATGAAGTCGTTAAGAGCTTCTACTAGAGATGGAGTATTTGCATTGATCTTTTGGCGAAGTTCACGCCGCTTATCTGGTGTAGCTCTCAAATTGGCAGTGATTTTAGCAAACTGGGCAATCTGCCCCTCTAGGCTCAAGCCTTCAAACGAAATTTCTGTCAATGCCAAGTCTTTGAGAGATTCCCACCGATCTTTCATCCAGTTAAGCAAAGGATTGTGGTTTTGAAGCTTGATTGCTTCTACGAGATGGCGGGTACAGGCAAAGAGTATATCCGCATACTCAGCATCTTGCGGTTCAATATCCTCATCGTCTGCTGCAAAGTAAACAACAAAGTACTTCTGTGGCTCTAAATATTCCTTCAGCCGCAAAAGCTCTGTAGATTTACCTACGCCACGATGCCCTGAATAAAGTTGGCAAGTTGGCTGCTTAGAACGTGTTATTTTTCGTCCCAGTTCTCGAATAACCTCCCATCCACCCCGAACATCTTGGCATTCGACATAAGCTTCCTTGGATGGAGGCTGAAAGGGTTCAAAAGAGCTGTAGATTTCGGTCAATAGATCTAACGGCACAAGTTACCTCAAACAGCACTGCATCCATAGGTATAGCTTATAAACAGAGAATTTTGGCGAGGGTTCTATGTTTGATAAGGAGGCATCTCGACAAGTCACCTTCCGCACACGCCCCAAGCAGTAACTCAAGGGGGCTAACATCTGGTTGGCGCGAGGTAATCCTGTTTAATTTAGAACTTAGGTTGGGTTAAAGCATGAAACCCAACGCCCGCATGGGTTACGCTACCGCTAATACCAAATTTCTAAATCCATGACAGACATCCACGCTCGAATGCTTGCCAAACCTTCATTCGTTGTGACGCGAATAAAGAAAAATGGTATAACCCATCCCACAAATAATTGTGCCTCCCTACTTAACTGATTGCTGACTACTCAAAATCGTTATGACTATGATATAGTTGTTAAGGAATGTAAAAATAGTTGCATTTTCCCAGAAACTAGATTAAGGAGATTAAGAGTATGACCGCCGAAGGTTGCTTAAGAGTCGGACAAGCGGCGCCGGATTTCACCGCGACCGCCGTTTTCGATCAAGAGTTTAAAACCATCAAATTGTCGGATTATCGGGGTAAATACGTCGTTTTATTCTTCTATCCCCTCGATTTTACCTTTGTTTGCCCCACGGAAATTACCGCTTTCAGCGATCGAGTTAGCGAATTTGCCAGCATCAACACCGAGATTTTAGGGGTGTCCGTCGATAGCGAATTTGCTCACCTAGCATGGATTCAAACTGAGAGAAAATCCGGCGGTGTCGGTGATGTGGCCTATCCGTTGGTGTCGGATCTGAAAAAAGAAATCAGCACCGCTTACAATGTTCTTGATCCTGATGCGGGAGTGTCCCTGCGTGGTCTCTTTATCATCGATAAAGAAGGTGTTATCCAACACGCTACTATTAATAATCTTTCCTTCGGTCGCAGTGTCGATGAAACCCTCCGCACTCTGAAAGCGATTCAATACGTCCAATCCCACCCAGATGAAGTTTGTCCCGCCGGTTGGCAAGAAGGGGATGCTACCATGGTTCCCGATCCTGTGAAGTCGAAGGTTTACTTCGCAGCAGTTTAGTTAAAGGTAGTCAGAATTCCCTCAGCTTTGACTCTCCCCCGCTAACCGCTCGCGCGGTGTAGCGGGGGATTCTCGGTTCCTAGGCTTTTAACTAAATTGACCGGGTTTAACCGGACGATCCCCAACCGATCGCCTGCGCGAGCGTTTTCTAACACGGTCAGTCCCACCGCATTTTTTCCTCAGTTCTCGATTACCTTTGCTGATGCCGTATCTCTCGGTTCGATGTGGCCGCAAGAATCACACCGGTGAACTCTTTCGGATAACGCCTTTTTGCCGGTAATCGCGCCACAATTCGGACAATCCTGTGAAGTTCCGTTTTTATCGACCTTAAGATAATATTTTCCCAGTTTCCAAACAACAAACGGTAGTAAGCTGTTCGTAATTTAAATTGCGTTAACAGAATTACCCTTGTTTTTCAACTTGCGATCCCACTTAATAATTAGGGCTTGCTGAAAAAGTCATTGAAAAGTACAGGTCTCTTAATCAATGATTTCACTTAGCTACAAGCATAAGCTTTAGTTGTTGATTAATTTTTAAGTTATAACTTATCCTAATCATTGACCGAGAAAAAGTGC
>NZ_JADBUN010000274.1:0-7884 GCF_020245625.1 Microcystis sp. M049S2
AACAAGATAAAGAATACCTGCAGCTACACCAAAATCTACAATTGAGTCTATTTTGATTCTGATACCCCGTCCGCTTGCGGCGGGGTAGTTCATTCGCATTTTCCAGAAAAAGATCGCTTTTCTACTGCCAGAAAATAATCTATTTCTTTCTGCTTCTCCTGACTCGGAGAATACTGGATCGGAGACTCCTCACTTAACGGAAGATTTTTAATTTATGCAGCAGGTTTAGTGATTAGGCACTGATACTAGATAAGTAGTTATAGAATTCTAATAACTCCTCATTAGTTAGCAGTAAACGAGACTTTTTGCCATAGGTAGAAATCAGGTATTCCCGACCTTTTTCTGTAGTCCAAGCTAATCGTTTCATCTCCACATCAATTTTAGTTTTAAGCACTGAATAATCGATTTCTTCGGGAATAACAACAACTGGTTCTGATGCCAGGGGTTCTTCTTCAGTTAAGCTCGCTTCTTCTGGCAATTCTGATAATAAGGAGTAATTATCGGTTTCCATGTCTAATAATAAAGGCTCTGGTTCCGGTAAAGGAATATCCTTAACTTGGGGTAATTCCGGTTCAATTTTAGCTGGGGGAATATCCTTAACTTGGGGTAATTCCGGTTCAATTTTAGCTGGGGGAATATCCTTAACTTGGGGTAATTCCGGTTCAATTTTAGCCGGGGGAATATCCTGAACTTGGGGTAATTCCGGTTCAATTTTAGCTTCAGGACGAGGTATTTCAGTGACTTTAGCCGTTTTAGTCGATTTTTTGGCACTAGCGACGGGTTTAGGTAAATCTTCCGGTAGAGAAATATTATTGGGGCTGACTTTTTCCACAAGCTGGAGATCGGGGGTGTTTTCAGCCTCTAAAAGCAGTAAAGCTCGTTCCCTGGCTCTATCTTCGGCGATTTCCACCGTATCTGCCGCTGCTAAACCTGTAACGACCGTTTTTCCCTCAATTTCGATGATCGCTCTCACAATATACTTACCGTGATCGATTTGAACTAACTCGCTAATCAGGGCAACTTGGGGGTAACGTTGGCGTAACTTTTGCAACATGGTGACTTTTTCGAGTTCTTTTGTACTTATACTAGAATACTCTATCGTAATTATGGAAAAATGTCGCAAGTTCTTGCTAAGATCAAAGATTAGATAAAATTTTCAGTCCTAGGATTAGCCTTGCCCATAGTAACAAGATTCTACTAGGCTGAAGCTTCCGCCAGAAAGACGAGCGATCGCCAAAAGGTTTGCCAGTGTTCGCTATTGGCTTATACTAACGAAGGCTTCGATAATTCTCAGGGTAGGTTCGGGTGTTCGATGCTTGGTCAGTTTACCTTCACTGTCACCACCAGCGATCGCAATTAGCCCGATAGAGATAATCTCTCGAGTCAATGGTTTAAATCAATCCTCTCATTATATAAGTATTTAAACTTAATTGTCCACCATTCCGTCAGTGTCTTGTAAGTAAGGATTATTGTTAGATGGACTTCTCGATCGCCACACTCCTCTCTCATCTTAGTGATGATAAATTAGCTACGGGTAAACTTCTCGAAAAAAAACTAGGCTGCGAAGACGATCCCGAAAGCTGCGAAAAATTGCAAGTGATTCTCGATGCTTTGGAACGTCTGGGAATGGTTGTCAAAGAACGCGGGCGCTATCGTCGTGTGATCGAGGAAAATATCGTAGAAGCAAAGCTGCGCTGTTCCAGTAAAGAATTTTGCTTTGCTATCCAAGATATCGAAGATGCTGATGACATATACGTCTCGAAAAATCATCTCAGTAACGCTTGGAATGGCGATCGAGTTTTAGTCAAAATCATCCGCGAGGGGACCCGTCGTCGTTCCCCAGAGGGAGAGGTGAGATTAATTCTCGAACGGGCTAATCCTTCGCTTCTAGCGCAAGTAAAACAGGAAAATGAGCAGTTCGTGGCGGTTCCCCTCGATGATCGCCTGAAATTTACCCTTAATCTCCTCGAAAATGGTCAAAATCTCCTAGAAAACATCGATCACCTCGTTCATGTTTCCGTCCTCCGTTATCCCCTAGGGGAAATGCCTCCCATCGGTAAAGTTACTCGGATTCTCGGTTCCACGGCCGAGTCCGCTGCCGATACAGATATCGTCTCCTGTAAACACGATCTACCCCATAATTTTCCGCCGGAAGCCCTCGAAATTGCCGATAATTTAGCGGATTTCTTCGATAGTGGCGAAAAAGAACAACTGCGAGATTTAACCCCACTCTTCACCTTTACCATCGAAGATGACACCCCCCTAGATTATCCCCCGATCATTGAAAATGCCTTTTCTTTAGAGAAAATCAACCAAAATCGCTGGCGAGTCGCCATTCATATCAGCGATGTCACCCGTTACATTGAACGGGGCGGATTATTGGATAAAGTTGCCAAAAAACGGGGAACTGCCGTCTATTTAGGCGAAAAAGTGCTGCCATTAGTCCCGGCTGCCCTTGCCAGTCGTTGTTCCCTGTCACCCCAAGAACAGCGCCCCGCTATTTCTATCCTCGTTACCCTTGATGACAAGGGGGAGCTAGTGGAGTACGAAATCACCCGCAGCCTCATCCAAGTGGATCAACATTTTACCTATCAACAGGTGCGCGATCTGCTCAGTGAAGAAGATAGCGCAGCTGCCCCCACCGATACCGTTGAAACCCTGAAAGATTTATTTTTCAGCGTTTGCCCCACCCTAAAATCCCAACGTCTGCAGCGGGGTAGTTTTGATATTCAATTAGACAAAATCTCTCCCTACAAAGACGAAGGACGGGGGGGGACTGTTCTCGCTTCTAATAATTTACCAGCCCGTTCTTTACTGACAGAAGTGGCGATTTTAGCCGGCAAAGTTGTCGCTGAACATTTACAGGCCTTAAAATTGCCCTGTATCTACTGCGGACAATCGGAACCGGATTGGGATGAATTGGAGGATTTACTCAAATTAGCCAATAATTTAGGGGCAGAATTAAATTTAACTGCCGAGGAGGAGATTAAACCCAATGACTATCAAAATCTCACCCGCACTTTTTCCGCTTCTTCATCGGTGAAAGTCCTTAATTATCTCCTGCAAGAAACTCTCAAATTAGTTAGATATAGCAGCCATCCTCTGCCCCATTTTGGTTTGGCCTATCCTAGCAATTATACCCACTGTCTCTCACCCCTACAAAGATATGCCGATCTTTGGGTACAACGGGTGTTAAAACTCCTATTAACCGAGGGGAAAGATCGCCGCAGCAAAATCGTCAAAGTCGGGGTTAATTTGGGCAGTAATAGCTGTCATGGACAGATTAATTGGAATATTCTCCCAAGTCAAATTCAGGAGGAGTTAGAAGAAGAAAGCCATCTAATTGTTTCCCATCTCAATGATCGCTCAAAAATTGCTGAAGATGCCGAAAAAGACCTAGAAGGATTGAAAAAAGCCGAGAAAATGAAAGAAAGAATGGGTCAAGTTTTTCGCGGCTTAATTACCGGTGTACAATCCTATGGTTTCTTCGTGGAAATTTCCGATTTATTAGTGGAAGGATTGGTTCATGTTTCTTCTCTCAAGGATGACTGGTACGAATATCGCGCTCGTCACAGCTGTTTGGTAGGACGGAAAAATCGCGTTGCCTATCGTCTCGGTGATGAGGTAGAAGTGGAGGTAAAAGATGTAGACTATTATCGTCAGCAAATCGATCTAGTTACGGTTAGCGGTGGCAGTTCAGCAAGTTATGACGACTTAGAAGAAGATTAATTATGAATCAACCAACCACCGAAAAAATCGGAAAAACCCGCTTTATTCTGCCCTTTTTATGCGGTATTTTTCTCTTTTTAACCGGCTGTGTCCGTTACGATGTGGGCATTAATTTTCCCCACCAACACCACGGGGAAATTATTCAACATATCACCCTCGGACAACGTTTAACCAGTCTCAGTCAAACCGAAGCCACTAAATGGTTAAATAGTATCGAACAGAGGGCAAAATTACTTAAGGGGAACACCGCTCATATTTCCGAACGAGAAATAATTGTGACTATTCCCTTTAGTAATAGTCAGGAATTAGAGGAAAAATTCAATCAGTTTTTTGATCCTAGTTCTTCCTTTAAAATCAAAAATTCCCCTAATACCGATGATATAAAGTTACTGCAACTAGATTCAAAACTGGCAGTGACAGAACAAGATTGGTTCTTTTTGACCCAGAAAAACTTAAAATTAACTGTTGATTTGCGGGCTTTAGGTGTGCTTTCCGAACAGGGAAATATTATCATTAGCCCCGGTTCCTTAGTCGATATCGACTTCGCTTTAAATACTCCCTTCGCTGGTCAAAATATTGAAGATGACTCAGGATTAAATCCCCCGGTAGAACAAGTTAATAATCAGTTAATTTGGCATTTAAAACCGGGAGAAATTAACACCATTGGGGCGGCTTTTTGGGTTCCTAACTATTTAGGTATCGGCACAATCGTTATTGTTTTAATAACAGTTTTTGCCTATTACTTGAAATATAAACGCTTGCCCGGTGCATCCCCATTGACTTAAATTGAGATGGCAACTATTGACCGAGATTTAATGATCAATGGGGTAAAAATTAGCCAACTCTAAAACTGATCTAAAAATTGGCCAAACAATAGGGAAAATTTTGGCTAGGATCAAATCATAGTCATAATTGAGACTAGACGAGTTTCCCTTTTTTTACTTTATTACTGGCAATTACAGTTATGGTTAGCAATATTCCCTTTTCTATCCCCGAATATAGCCTCGATCGAGATTGTACCACTCTCTCCCGTCACGTCCTGCAACAATTACAAAGCTTTTCCCCCGACGCGCAGGATTTAAGCGCAATTATGAGTCGGATTGCCCTAGCGGGGAAATTAATTGCCCGTCGTCTCAGTAAAGCGGGATTAATGGCGGATGTGCTAGGTTTTACTGGAGAAACCAACGTCCAAGGGGAATCAGTCAAGAAAATGGACGTTTTTGCCAATGAGGTATTTATCTCGGTTTTTAAGCAAAGTGGTTTAGTTTGCCGTCTTGCTTCCGAGGAAATGGATAAACCCTATTATATTCCAGAAAACTGTCCCATCGGTCGCTATACCCTACTCTACGACCCGATCGATGGTTCTTCCAATGTGGATATTAACCTAAATGTGGGTTCGATTTTTGCCATCCGTCAACAGGAAGACAATGATTTAGACGGAGAGGCGCGGGATTTACTGCAAAATGGTCGTAAACAAATCGCCGCCGGTTATATTCTCTACGGACCCTCGACTATTTTAGTTTACTCGATCGGTCGCGGTGTTCATGCCTTTGTCCTTGACCCCAGTTTAGGGGAATTTATCCTTGCCCAAGAGAATATTATTATCCCCGACCATGGCCCGATTTATAGTACCAATGAGGGCAATTTTTGGCAGTGGGATGAGGCAATTCGCGACTATACTCGTTATGTCCACCGTCATGATGGTTACACAGCCCGTTACAGTGGGGCATTAGTGGGAGATATCCATCGAATTTTAATGCAGGGAGGCGTTTTTCTCTATCCGGGTACTGTTAAAAATCCCCAGGGAAAATTGCGCTTAATTTATGAAACTGCACCCCTTGCTTTTTTAATTGAACAGGCAGGAGGTAAAGCTAGTGATGGGGTGACAAATCTTTTAGATATCGTTCCCGATAAATTACACTACCGCACACCTTTAGTGATCGGTAGTGTCGAAGATGTTAAATTGGTGGAGTCTTTTATCGCTGATCGCCGTCATCGAGATCGAGTTTAACTTATAGTTTTATTTAGAGATATTGACATGGATTTACAAGCTCTGAAGTGGACTAAAAATGTAAGGCGACACGATGGTACATGGGCATATCGGGAATATAAGGTTTCTAATTCCTTCAAACTGGCATGGAAAGACGATGAAGTCAATGCCAATAAACCCGAAAAAGGTAGTTTGATACTACTCAGGCAGCAAGGGTATGTTACCCATTTAGTAAAAGTTCTCGACTGCAAAGCCAAACGTGAAATTGGCAAGGATAATTACGACATCTATCGAATTGTTGAGGTACTTTGGGCTATTGATTTTGATAATCGACCTGTATCAGCCAAAGCAGATAAGATGTTTGATTATCGAGTCAGGTATCAGGGTGGGAATGTGATGGAATTGGAGAAGTTACCAACTTTCAGACAGCGTTGGGATGACGATGGCGGTTTGGGGGGATTCCAAACTTACATTCAGAATTTATTGGGGCTGTCAAGCAATGACTAAGAGCCTTGTTAAGCTTGTGTTATAGTATTGAGCAGATATAGGGTAACTGCTATGACTGCTATAGTTCAGGAACTTTTAGATACCTTTGACCGCTTGACAGACTCAGAGCGCTCAGATTTGCTATTAGAGATTCTGAAGCGGACAATTCACCTGGATTTTCCGCCCTTATCTGATGAAGATCTAGTCCTCAATGCCGAGGGAATTTTTCTAGAATTAGATGATCAGGAAGCTTCCTATGGATAGCCCTGATCGTGGTCAGGTTTGGCTGGTTGATCTGGGTTATGTGGCCAAAGTCAGACCCTGTTTGGTTATCAGTATTCCTGCGCTCAATCAAGAGCGTGCCTTAGCGACTCTGGTTCCACATACGACAAGCTCTCGTGGTTCAAGATTTGAAGTGAAAGTCCAAGCTCGCTTCCTTAGAGAAGGAGTCTTTGATGTACAAAACATCGTTACAATTCCCCATGCAAAGCTTTTGCGTAAATTAGGAAATCTGACATCTGAGCAAATGATGGAGGTTGAGAATGTGTTACTTTTTTGGCTAGGATTTGAAGAGAGGAATGATCAAGAAAGCGAAGATTAGTCTGTGCGCTAGTTGCAGCGGAAACATAATCAATAGTTAGGGTTTGCGGCAAAAAGTTTTTCGTGGGGTGTGGGGTGTTTAGGTTTATTCCGCAAGCCCTAAATACAATCGAATCCCTTTGGGATAATTATTCTAGTATGAGAACATGAGTTGTTCTTAACGAGCTATCTAAGTCATGACGATCACTACAGAAGATTTGCTGTTATCTTTGCCGCTAGTTAGCAGTGAAGAAATGTTAGCTGGAATGAGTTTTTTAAAAGCAGATTTAGAAAGACTATTTACTTCCGATCAATCCCTTAATTTTCTCAAGGAATATCAAAATGATTATCTAATACTGAAGTTATAGAAAAAATCAGAGCAGCTCAAACTCCACCTCAATCGGAGAATATTTATCCTCTTGAATATCAACCAATAACAAGAGAATTTCAAGCTAAGTATTATGAATTTTTGTCTGCTGATAGCTTAAAAAATGGCCTATTATGATAATTATTTACAGGGTTTTATCGAGTTAATTCGAGTGAAGAAAATACTGTTAGATTCTTTGTTAAAATCAACAGATAAATCCGATCAATATAATCGTATTTGCTTCGGTCTTACCATACTCTCAGAGATAATAATAGAAAAATATATGGCTCTACCGAACCTGTCATGTAAAACTATCAACAACTCATGCTTAAAAAGCTTATATACCTGAACTTTCCCCATACATATATACCATAATAGCTGAAAACCCTTATCCATCAATGGATACACCCCTTAACTTTTCTTAATGTACCCATGTAATTTGTAAAATTTCTTAATGAAAAAGAATTCTCTCCATTTGCTAAAATAGTGGTCATGTATATAGAAAAAGTTCCTAACCGTAATTCCCCCCCCCGCCGTTCTTCTTCGTGAATCCTATCGAGAAGGAGATCAATTCAAAAAAAGAACCCTGGGCAATCTCTCAAAATTACCCGATGATATTATCGACAATCTGAAACTGGCTCTTAAAGGAGCAACACTGTCCATGACTGAAGGTATTCCCAATCATTTTGAAGTGATTAGAAGTCTTTCTCATGGTCATGTGATGGCTATTTTA
>NZ_JADBUN010000275.1:0-23216 GCF_020245625.1 Microcystis sp. M049S2
CCTGCATTATTCATGAAGACTTTGGAAAATCCTCGAAAGCCTTGGCAAGAAGTTCATCTAGCGATCTGGCTGAAAAACAGTCTGTTTTTTGAGATGTCCTCACAATCAGGTTTTTGCCAGTTGGTGAATAATGCAGGCTAGTGGCGCATCGCGTGCGCCCAAAATATAATATGGATATTTCGACCAAATTGAAATGCAGCCGTCGAGGTAGGTGCAGATTACAATAAAACTGAGCCTCAAGGAGACTCAGTTTCTAGTTTTTTAAGGACGGGAAATTAACGAATGTACTCTTTGAGGATACTATTACGGTTAGGGTGACGCAGTTTCCGCAGGGCCTTGGCTTCTATTTGACGAATGCGCTCGCGAGTGACGTTGAAAATCTGGCCGATTTCTTCGAGTGTTTTCATCCGGCCATCATCTAAACCGTAGCGTAGCCGCAGCACATCGCGTTCACGAGGACTAAGGGTATCGAGGACGTTTTCTAAATCCTCGCGTAATAGATTTTTAGAAACTTCATCTTCTGGGGTTTCCCCATCCGCTTCGATAAAGTCTCCTAAACGGGAATCTTCTTCTTTACCGATAGGAGTCTCTAGAGAAATCGGTAATTGGGCAGATTTGGCAATAAAACGCAGTTTTTCAATGGTCATCTCCATCTTGGTGGCGATTTCTTCCTCGGTGGGTTTGCGACGCATTTCCTGAGAAAGAATCTTGGTGGTTTTTTTGATCCGGGAGATGGTTTCGTAGAGGTGGACGGGAAGACGAATGGTGCGGGATTGATCAGCGATCGCGCGGGTGATGGCTTGACGAATCCACCAAGTGGCATAGGTGGAGAATTTATAACCCTTTTCGTGGTCGAATTTTTCGGCGGCACGGATCAAACCGAGGGAACCTTCTTGAATTAAATCTTGGAAGGAAAGACCACGATTCATGTATTTCTTGGCGATCGAAACCACTAAACGCAGGTTCGATTGTACCATTTTTTCTTTAGCGCGACGACCATGGTACAAACGACGCTTAAAGGCCGATAAGTATTCCTTTGATTTGGCCAGCCATTCTTCTACCATGGGAGCCGTTAGCTCCGTCTTACCTAAATAAGCCTTAATATCCGATAATTTCGGTTCTTTTTCCGATTTTTCAACGATAATTTTTTCGATGCGCTCGAACAGGAAAACCTGTTTTCCCCATTCAGCATCGCTATAGAGGCAAAAATCTTCGCGAATGCGTTCTAATTTCAGTAGATCGGCGATTTTTCTCGCTAATTCGATCTCCTCCTCCGCTCTCAATAACCGAATCCTGCCGATCTCTTGCAGATAAATCCGAATCGAATCTTCTGTATAGGGTTTTTTTCTAGCGGCGTCGCGACGACGAGCGCTGGCAAGGCGGCGGGTTTTTTTGCCATCGTTGCTATCGCTGGTTTCTTCTAGCTCTAACTCGATATCCTCATCATCGAAGTCTTCGTCTAGGTCAATCAAATCTAAATCCAATGGCGGCTCGGTAAGGGTTAGTACATCGTGGGCCTGCATCATGCCGTTTTCCTCTTGCTCCTTCTGTGCAAAACTAGAAGATCGAATCTCAATCTAGGTGATACTGAACAAATTTGTGTCTCAAATCCGAGACGGGGAAAGACTTTTCCGATTGTAGCTTTAATTACAACAAATGGGAGAAGATTTTTGCTTAAATTTCCTTGTGTCGATGCGATTTTAGCGACACGGAATGCCGTTTTAGCTCGGTCAACTCATAATCTGGCTCCTGCAAAAATTGGGTAAATGGCTGGAGGACTGAAATCCGATCGCGGGTTTGTCTGCGGTGTTGACCAGATAGCTAAGTATCAAGGGAATTATGGGGTGGGTTAACTGTTCCCACTGGCAAGGGGAACATAATCCCTATTTGCCTTGGCTAATTCCTTTAGTCTTTAGCTATTGTATTTAATTTGATCGGATTCTTACGGATAAATTTCATCCCTCATTGCTTTTACGCGAATCCAATTTCAATACAAGTGTATTAAAATTGTTAGAGCGCAAGCTCATAATATTAACTTAGCAACATTTTAGAAATTTGCGAGACAAATTTAAGATTTTCTCCAATAGCGACGTGGGGTGATGGGGAGTGGGGTGTGGGGTGTGGGGTGTGGGGTGTGGGGAAGTGGGGTGTGGGGTGTGGGGTGTGGGGTGTGGGGTGTGGGGTGTGTGGAGATGGGGAGATGGGGAGATGGGGAAGTGGGGTGGTGGGGTAGTGGGGGAATTTCAACTAAAACCCTAAAACCCTAACACCCTAAAACCCTATCTAGACTTGTAGCATTTCGGGGGTTTTTTCCTTCTGCTGCAGTGCGACGTGGAGACGGTTTAAGGCGCTGACATAGGCGCGAGCGGAGGCGACAATAATATCGGTATCGGCTGCGCGAGCAGAATAGGTGCGTCCTTCGTAACGGAGACGGATAGTCACTTCTCCTAAAGCATCGATTCCTTCGGTAACTTCTCGCACCGAGAAAGAGATTAATTCGTTCGGAATCTGCACCACTCGATCGATCGCTTTGCAGAGAGCATCTACTGGCCCTGTACCAATGGCCGCATCGGATAACTCGCTACCGTCAGGAGTGCGAATCGTCACCGTGGCCGTGGGTCTGGCACTATTTCCACAGGACACTTGTACTAATTCGAGACGGAAGTGATCGGGAACCGTATCGATTTCATCGTTAACAATAGCTTCTAGATCGCGATCGGTGATTTCCTTTTTGCGATCGGCCATTTCTTTAAACTGGATAAAAGCGTTATTAAGTTCCGTTTCCGAAAGCTCAAAACCCAATTCCTGTAACCGAGAGCGAAAAGCGTTGCGGCCAGAGAGTTTACCGAGAACGATCTGATTATTAGTTAAACCGATCGATTCTGCGTCCATAATCTCATAGGTGAGTTTATGTTTTAACACCCCGTCCTGATGGATTCCCGACTCGTGTGCGAAAGCGTTAGCACCGACGATCGCCTTATTCGGTTGCACGATCATGCCAGTAAGATTAGAAACTAAGCGAGAAGTGCGATAGATTTCCTTGGTGTTGATCTTGGTTAAAGGTTCCGTGGACTCTGCTGGACGACCAAGGAAAGGATTAAAATAGGAGCGCCGCACATGAAGGGCCATCACCAATTCTTCTAGGGAAGCATTACCGGCACGCTCACCGATACCATTAATAGTACATTCCAACTGTCGAGCGCCATTTTTAACTGCTTCGAGGAAATTAGCCACCGCTAACCCTAGATCATCGTGACCATGGACGGAGATAATCGCTTGGTCGATATTGGGGACATTTTCCTTAATACCACGGATTAAAGCCCCAAATTCGCTGGGGGTGGTATAACCGACGGTATCGGGAATATTAACAGTGGTGGCTCCTGCGGCGATCGCTCTTTCGAGGACTTGATAGAGGAATTCCGGATCGCTGCGGCCGGCATCTTCGGGGGAAAATTCCACATCATTAAGGAAGGATTTGGCATAGGCCACCATTTCCGGCACAATCTCAAGAACTTCCTGACGAGTCTTCTTAAGTTTGTATTGGAGGTGTATATCAGATGTGGCTAGGAAGGTGTGAATTCTGGGCTTGGCGGCGGGTCTGAGCGCATCGGCGGCAGATTTGATATCTTTTTGGGTAGTGCGGGCTAATCCGCAAATAATCGGGCTATCAGCTTCGCTGCCGACGCTGGCGGCAATTTTCTGTACAGCTTCAAAGTCCCCCGGACTAGCGTGGGGAAAACCTGCTTCAATGACATCAACTCCCAGTCGTGCCAGTGCGCGGGCTATGGTTAGCTTCTCATCCACATTTAAAGCGGCACCCGGGGACTGTTCCCCATCTCGAAGGGTGGTATCGAAGATAATCACACGATCTGGACTGGTATTCATAGTTTTTTTGTACCGTTAACGAACTGGGGAGTTGTTCCTCTGATTATAGCAGCTGAGGCCGAGGGGGTTGTTAAGGAAAATTGCGCTGAGAATTTCTCGACTTGCTCGCGCTTTTCCGGCTTGCCCTCTTTTTGGCTACCATAGAGGATATAGATAAATTGGCGAGGGAGTTAACAATGTTTGGCAAACCAGCAAAGGAACCGAACCCACCGGAGGTAAAAGACTTACAGGAGGTGATGTTTTCAATTAAGCAAAATCTCGAACCAGATCAGGATAAAACTGATATTAATCTTGTTGAGACTCCTACTCCAGAGGTGGTTACTGTAGTTGAAAATATTAGTAAAATTCTCTCTCCCTATTTTATCGTTTTGGTGGGTTTATTTCTGTATGATCGAAATAGTTTTATCGGTTTTTTATTAGTTTTTACGGGAGTTTTAGCGATTTTTGGAGTTTCCCTCAAGGATATTAATAAACTCGTTGAAGAAGGGAAAAAGTTTTTCCAATCTAAGTAGTTTTATCCTCTGGATATGGTGATAACTGATAACTGATAACTGATATAAGATTATGTCTTTAGTTGCATCTTTACTCGATCGAGTATCTCCTCAGAGTTTACAACAATTGCGAGCCAGTGATCGAGCTTGGCAAGCTTTGCGCTTAGAAAATCCGGTTATTCCTACGGTAATTAATCAAAGTCAAGAATCTTTAGGAGAGACGGATTTTGATCTAGTTATTGCGGGGGGAACCTTGGGAATTTTCATCGGGGCTGCTTTGCAAACTAGGGGCTGGCGTGTGGCATTATTAGAAAGAGGTATTCTGCGCGGTCGTGAGCAGGAGTGGAATATTTCACGTTTAGAATTAAGCAGTTTTTTAGAGTTAGATTTATTGACCGAAGCTGAATTAAATCAAGCGATAGTGACGGAATATAATCCTGCTAGGGTGGGATTTTATCAAGGTTATGAGCTTTGGGTTAGAGATATTTTAAATATTGGTGTTGATCCAGTTTATTTGCTAGAGACTTTAAAAAATAAGTTTTTGCAAGCGGGAGGAAAGTTATTAGAAAATTCCGGGTTTAGCGGGGCAATTATTCATCCTGACGGGGTAATGGTTAAAACGGGAGAAATGACTTTAAAAACCCGTTTATTAATCGATGCCATGGGTCATTTTTCGCCAATTGCAAAACAGGCCAGAAAAGGAGAAAAACCCGATGGAGTTTGTTTAGTGGTGGGTAGTTGCGGTCAGGGTTTTCCCAGTAATGAAACTGGTGATTTAATTTATTCTTTTACCCCAATCTTGCACCAATGTCAATACTTTTGGGAAGCATTTCCCGCTAGGGATGGTCGGACAACTTATTTATTTACCTATCTTGATACCCATCCCGATCGCTTTAGTTTAGAATTTTTGATGGAGGAGTATTTAAGATTACTGCCGGAGTATCAAAAGGTGGATTTAGAAGCGGTAAACTTTCAGCGTTTTCTAGCGGGTTTTTTCCCTGCCTATCGTCAAAGTCCTTTAAAGATGCCCTGGTCAAGAATTCTGGCAGTGGGAGATAGTAGTGGTAGTCAATCTCCGGTCAGTTTTGGTGGTTTTGGGGCAATGGTTAGGCATTTAAAAAGGCTAACTTTCGCCATCGAGGAAGCTTTACAAATCGATGCTTTAAACCGAGAAGATTTAGCTATTTTACAACCTTATCAACCGAATATATCGGTAACGTGGCTATTTCAAAAAACTATGAGTGTTGCCATGTCTGCTAACCCTAATCCCAATCAAATTAATGACTTAATGAGTGGAGTTTTTCGGGTAATGGACAAGTTGGGAGATGAGGTATTAAAACCGTTTTTACAGGATGTGGTGCAGTTTTCTTCCCTCTCAAAAACTTTGCCTTTGGTTAATCCTCAATTAGTTTTACCGATGATTCCGCAAGTGGGTATCAGTCCTTTTATCGATTGGACAGGACATTATTTTAATTTAGCTTTGTATAGTGGTTTATATCCCTTAGCAACCAGCTTAAAACCTGTTTTAGAAAAGTTACCCGACAAGCAAAAATATCTTTATCATCGTTATTTAGATAGTTGGAAATATGGCTCTGGGGGAGATTTTATCAGTGATCAGTGATCAGTGATCAGTAAACAGTGAACTGATTACTGATAGGGTGCATCTCTTATTGGTGACATTCTCTCACATATTGGTGAGCAGCAGAAGTTATTCCAAGAGGGCGAATGCAATTCGCCCCTACAATAATATTATCGCGTCAATGGTAGGGGCGCACTGCGTGCGCCCAAATGTAATATAGATATTTCTACAAAATTGAGATGCACCCCATCTGATAACTGATAACTGATAACTGATTTAATCTTTATCTTGAAAAAATTGTTGATCGAGATAATTAACTTTAGCATAGGGTTCTAAAGCGGAGAGAATTTGTCGGCCATAACTGCGGGCATTGACACGATTATCAAGAACAGCCACACAACCTTGACACTCCCGGAGAGACTGAACAGATTGCTGAATTTCCCTTACTGCTGTGGGTAAAAGATAGGCACGAAACCAGTCGAGATGTTGTCGTTTGTAGTAAGCAATTTTGCCAGCAACGAGAGGATTTTCGGGGGAGGGTAAGGGTAAAGTAGCGATAATTAATAAACTGGGAGTCGGAAATTTTTCTTGATGGGTTTGCCAGAATTGCCAACCACAAACCAGAATAGTATTATTATTAATCTCAGTTTTTTCCACTTGCACTCGCGAACCGTAATCGGCTGCGATTTGGGTGGCAATTTGTGCCTTGAGGGGAACATCTTCAATCAGGATCACGATCGGTTGTTCACTGGTATGATTAGCACTAACTAATTCCCGCACTTGCTTTAATAACATCGGTTGAAATTCGGGGGTATTGGGGGCGCTGATGCGATCGGGTAGATATAAATGAATATATTCACTTTCGCGATCGGCTGCAAACTTTAAAGTTAAAATATCTCCGATACCCTGATTTTGACGGTATAAATTAGCGGATTTTTCGCTATCTAAAAAACTGCCGATTAAAACAAAGGGTTGTTGCTGCCAAATTGGTTTGAAAAAACTAGCCACCTCCAAAGGACTGATTTTTAGGGTAAATTCTTCTCGATCTCGATCTACCGATGTCCAGAGGAGATAATTAGGCTCGGGGATTTTTGCCGCTAAAAGTTGCCAAGCAGAATCAGTGGCTAAATCTTGATGCAAGCGTTGCAGGAGAGCAATTATATATTCTTTTTCCTTGGCATCAATAAGATAGCAATTATAGGGATTAATGGGATGACCAAGAATACTTTGGCTAAGTTGTGCTTTAATTAAGTCTATAAACTCTCTATGCTGGGGATATGCTGACTCTAAAGCAGACCATTGTTCGGGAGTAATGGTGACGGTGAGATAATCTACTAGACAAGTTTCTAAATCTTCGGCTCGATCGATTATAGTGGCGATATTCTGGGGAAAATGACCGAGATTGCCCAATTTATCCTCTAACCATTGTTGGGGTGTGGTGAGGAGTAAACCGGTAAAATTAGCGGGAAAGCGATCGCTTTTGAGGATATCTCGCTGAGTTTGTAACCATGCTTGCAGATGGGGGATTTCCACTTCTAACAGTAGGTTTAGTTCTGACTCTGGGGCAACAATCAGAACAGGTGTATCACCCAAAAGAGCCGGGGTGAGATAACTGAGACAATAACGGGTGAGAGTAGTTCCAGTTTGTATGAGAGAGGACCGTTTTAAGCGTAAAGCTCTAGCCACCAGTCGCCCCATAGTGAGATGATGAGACCAGTAAAAGCGTCCTTGTTCGCGTAAAAAAGCGCGTAGGGAAGAATGAACCGCTGCTTCTAATAAAACCATCTCATCTCAGTTATTGGTTATCAGTGGGAAGGGAGAGGTTTACAGGTGATCTTTCATCAGTCAAACCCACCCCCGCGAGTTTACCGTGGATACTTTAAGTTTATGGTGTCCCATCTGCTTTTTACTTGCGACTTGGTGTGAGATGATCTAGAAATGTCTATTTTATGAGAAGGATAAAGAAAAGTAATGGCAGAAATTCAGTTTTCCCAGGGGTTAAAAGAAACAGTTGTTCCCGATATCCGCTTAAGTCGCACTAAAACGGGAGAGAAGGGATCGGCAAAATTTTATTTTGATCAACCGACTATCCTCGGAGATCAACAAACCGAGGAAATCACGGGGATGTATCTCGTCGATGAAGAAGGAGAAATCGTCACCAGGGAAGTAAAAGGCAAATTCATCAACGGTAAACCCACGGCGATCGAAGCTACGGTTATTTTTAATTCTCCCGCAGAGTGGGATCGTTTTATGCGTTTTATGGAACGTTACGGTAGCGAAAACGGTCTAGAATTTACTAAATCTTCCTGATTTGGCCTTTAGCTTCCAGCAATCTGTCAAAAAACCCGCATTCAGGATAGATGCGGGTAGAGGTGAAAAATCAGAGGAAAAACCTATTTAACTCCCAACAATTCCACATCGAAAAGTAAAGTCGCGTTGGGAGGAATCACCCCACCGGCACCCCGCGCACCATAACCCAATTCTGGGGGGATAATTAAGGTACGCTGTCCACCGACTTTCATCGATGCGACTCCTTCATCCCATCCTTTGATCACTTGACCCACTCCAATGGTAAAGGTAAAAGGTTGATTGCGATCCTTGGAGCTATCGAATTTTTTGCCGTCTGTCAGGGTTCCCGTGTAGTGAACAGTTACTTTTTGACCTTTTTGGGGAGTTTCTCCAGTTCCTTCCACGATATCGATGTATTTTAGTCCCGAATCGGTGGTAACTGCTTGATCTAAATCCATGGAGATGATTTCCTTATTAATAGTTTGAGTGATAGGGGGTGGATCGATTTCTGCGGCGATCGCATTGGCTTTTTCCCCTCCACCAAAGAGGGAAGCAACGATTAAAAATAAGCCACAAACCGCAATGATAGCAAAACTGAGCAAGATTTCGCGCATTGATTTCATAGTTCCCTAACGCCAGAGTTTATTCTCTAAGTCTCTCACCTGTCGTTCTAATCTATCAATCCTTCCCCGCAGTTCGTCCATTTCCGATTGTCGGGGAACCCCTAAATCCTGCAAAATCTGGCGAATATAGCGTTCTAAGTTGTTCTCGAAGCTCCCCTGTTCAGACTTCATCTGTGTCATCAGATCATCAACAAAGTTTTTAGCCTGATCAGAATTGATTTTACCGTCTTTGACTAATTCGTCGCTCACTTCTTTGATCTTTTCTGCCACCATGGAAGTAGTGCCAATACCCATCAGCAGCAATTGTTTAATCCAGTCGCTATTATCCATTGTTTTCACACTTTTCAAGGAGACGGGGATAAAAATATCCCTATTCCATTATGGACTTTTGCGGCGGTAACGGCAGAGCGATCGAGCAGATAACCCGCCAAGGCTATCCCGGTGGAACTACCCCCATCTAGGTTTAAACCGTCTGTTGCCGCCATTAACAGCAAAATTCGGGCTAATTCGCCTAAAGTTGCCCCCCTTCCCCCGACGCGATTATGGATAGCAACTAGCAAAATTTTTCCTTCTTGACTAACCGCGATCGCACTGCGGGAAGCTTGTTGATTTTGGAATGCAGGACTAAATTTTTCGGCATTTCCATCCAAAACTATGCGTCCATTCTGCAATAATAGGGGGCCAGCACCTAAAATCTGAGGATAATTAGCAAAATCTCCCGGTAGGGTGACGCTATCGAGGTTGACTCTTTCACCAATCTTTAAATTAATATCTGTCTTTCGGCAGATGACTAAATAGCCGTTTTCCGGTATGTTTATACTATCCTGTGGGAAAAGATTATTTAATTTCTCCGTCACGCGATCGCCTTGAACGACTAACCCGGTTTCGCGCTCGGTGAGGGGATGATAATTACTTCCCCAATCGCGAGTATAACGACTGCAGCCGGCTGCCACAAAGGCACTATTTAACTGGGTTAGGGGAAAACGTTGTCCGGTGGCAGTAATGAGAGTTTCCTCTAAACTCAGGCGATCGATCCTGATTTTACCACGATTATCCCATGCGATCGCCCCTCGGTTTAAAATTGGTCCGGATAACCATTTGCCATCCACACGAATTGCCCCCAAAGGTAGCTGATTATTACGATTAAAAAAGCCGCCATTAATCATCGCTACTGCGTTACTTTCGCTATTAATCGTGATCAGGGGATTAGTGCCGCGCATTGAGGTGGAATTAGCGGTAATCGGTTTAATAGTTATCTGAGGATTTCTGGGATCGATTTCTAACCAAGTCACGGGAAACCAATCTTTGTCTAACTGAATATATTTTTGATTCCAGATTAACCCTGGTTGCCAAACAATGCGCTTTTCATCCATAGCATCGGGACGAGAATCAATGATAATTCGGGGAGGATTAGCCACACTGCTGATCTGTAATCCGTAGGCAGTGGGAAGGTTAATTTTTAAACGACTGATCACCCCATTATTTTCTAAGGAAGTGATCTGAGTAGGTAAGTTATTATTAGAGTTTCCTAGATCATCTTCATCGTTATTTTGATTACTGTTGCTGATAGTTTGGGGTTGAAATCTAGAGATGAGCGATTGCTGGGCATTTCCTTCTAGGGTAATCACTGCTTCATTTTTTGCCTGACTAACTTGCCAAAAGGTCGGGCGATCAAGTTGAATAATAATCCTTTGTACTGCTCCATAATTTTCTAGCTGAATATCTTGAATCTGGGCAGCAGGAAAGTTAATAGTTAAACTATCGCCATTAATAGTGGTTGTTGCCCCCATTTTTAGTAAAATATCCGTAACGTCTAGCCAGCGATCAGAGTCGATTAAATTAGCCGATAAAGTTTGTAAATTAAACCAGCTTATCGGTTGCTTTTTCGGATCATTTGTACTAAGAAAATCCATGCCAAATAATTGTCTTGCTCCCGTGTCACTCATGGCAATTCTGGTACTATTTGCTGCTGTCCACTGTCGCCAAGAAACGGGCAAAGAACGACCATTAAGAATAATTTTTTTTCCCTGTTGCTGGGTTGATAAATCCCTAGCAGCTAAAGTTATTGGTGATCTGTGATCGGCTAAAGATATAGCTGGACTGCCGATAATTATCAAGGAAGTTACCGTTAAACAGATAGATGATAAATTCAGATAATTTAACTTCATAAATATCTCCCTAAATCACCTTGTTTAAGGGGAAATTTGAGGATTTATATCCTTGGCAAGAGAGGCTAGAAGGGACTATATTTTTTTGATCGATAACCTCTAATAATTCTTCAGGTGTTACTACCATCGGTTTAGAGTTATATAGATAACTAGAGGCTTTTTTAAGTTTTTGATCATAGGTAACTAAATAATCACAATTAGCGGCACTACTTAAAATTAAAACATCATTCGAGTGTACCAAAATATTGCGAATATCTCTAGCATTTTGCCAATATTGATCAAGTTTTACTAAATCAAAATCCAAGATAGTCACCTTTTCTTGAATCCGATCGACTATTTCAGGATGATTACGAACTTCTGCCAAAAATAATAACTCTTGTAAAACGATCGCATTAATAGCAAGACAAACGCGATCGAGTATTTCTCGATCAAATAAATGCACACTGGCAAGATCTCCTCGTAGATAAGAAATCAAAACATCAGTATCTAAAAAAACTAGAGGCTTCTCCATTGATTTTCTTCTCCTTGATGATAAAGAGCAATGATTTTTTCCGTGACTTCTGTAATAGTGAGATGATCGGTATTAACTTCGATCGCATCTGTGGCTTTTCGCAGGGGTGCTAGGGAGCGATTACTATCCAAATAATCCCTTTTTTCAATCTCTTGGGTTAATTCTGCGAGACTAATACCCCCATTTCCCTGCGCTTCTAAGTCTTTTAATCTCCTTCTGGCTCTTTCTTCGGGTGTCGCTGTCAAGAAAATCTTTAATTCCGCTTCTGGAAAAACATTAGTACCAATATCCCGACCTTCCACAACTATTCCCCCCGACATTCCCAGTTGTCTTTGCAGGGTGACTAACTGCTGTCGCACCGCTTTTTGAGCGGCAATTCTGGACACTTGCGAGGTAATTGCGGGAGAGCGAATCTCTAAAGTCACATCCTGCCCATTAATCTTCACTATAGTCACATTTTCGGGACTATCGGCCGGAATTATTGCTATCTTCGCTAAAGATAATAACTCGGCGATGGCCGCTTCTGCGGACAAATCCAGACCGGAATTCACCACCAACCATGTCACCGCGCGATACATCGCACCGGTATCGAGATAGGTTAACCCCAATTTTTCGGCTACTAAGCGCGTTACCGTCGATTTTCCCGCTCCAGCAGGTCCATCAATAGCGATAACTGCCCGACGTTGACGCAAGATAATATTATCAATTAAACGGGTTTGACCGATCGATCCTGCGATCGCTAACAAGCCCTCTGTCTCGATCTGCTCGATCGGTTGTAAACTCTGGGGATGGACTAAATCCAGATACTGAGGGCGAAATTCTGGCACTCTGTCGAGATTTTTTTGGACAATAGCCAGTAGTTTTTCCCTTTGTCTTTCCCCTAAACGAAAACTTTCGAGGGCTAATTGCAAACTTTGGGCGATAATTGTCGCTTTTTCCCTTTCTGCGGCCGATAGATACTGATTGCGAGAACTAACTGCTAATCCCGATGTTTCTCGCACTGTAGCACAAGCGCGAATCTCGATCGCTAAATTTAAATCCCTGACTAATTGCCGGATAATCGCTAACTGTTGGGCATCCTTTTCGCCAAAATAGGCGATCGTCGGTGCAATTATATTAAACAACCGCGTGACAATTGTGGCTACTCCCTGAAAATGTCCCGGACGAAAAGCACCACATAACCCGCTAGTCAGAGAAATCGGGGGAACAACTGCGGTTATCTCCTCAGAATTACCAATTCCTAAAGTTTCCGCACTGGGAGCAAAAATAGCAGCAACTCCCAAAGATTCACACAGTTGGCGATCGCTGTCAAGGCTGCGGGGATAGCGAGAAAAATCCTCTGTGGGGCCAAATTGTAGAGGATTAACAAAAATACTGACCACAGTTACCTCCGCTTCCGTCACTGCGCGTCGAATTAGACTAGCATGACCTTTATGGAGAGCGCCCATGGTTGGCACGAGGGCAATGCTGCGATCATGGCGATAATCAGCCAAAAAAGTGCGTAAACCGGGGATTGTTGTGAATATTTGCACAGGGTTCACTCCTTTAATAGCCTATTCCACTACTATTCGCCAGGGGATGCTGCCCGATGATCGATTCGGCTGCTTCCGGGGAATCGGCTTTAAATAATAACATCCCATCGCCTCTTTCTGTCCAATAACTCGTTTTTTGCCTCCTGTCGGCTCTCTTGGGTTTGGTGGGTAAAATGTATTTTATAAGATATATTCCCGCCAGCGAGCGACTGGAACGAACCACAAAGACACAAAGGACACAAAGATTGATCGGTTCTATATAAGTTAAACTGATCACACAAAGAATAAGAGAGGCTCCTGATCACACAAAGAATAAGAGAGGCTCCTGTGCTGTCTCGGTTGACCGCTGCATATATGCTTGTTTAACAAACCGGGGCATAATTTTTTTCAGGACGATGACCGGTAAGCAGCCCGACAATTAAGTAGGTAGGTGTTAAAAAAGATCAGTTCCCCCCTTATCAAGGCAGATCCCCCCGCCTATCGGCACCCCCCTTATCAAGGGGGGCAGGGGGGATCGAACCTAAAATCTATCTTTAATTTAATTAAAACGAGCTAATTATCTAGATTAATACTAAAAAAGAGTTGACAAAATCCCTCGATTTGACCTATACTTTCTAGTATAATGGGAATCCGTGCCGAAATATATATAAGCCTTTTTAGTCCAGACTATTTCAAAAAACTTTCTGCAATTACAACCCCAAAAAAAACTTGAAACAATATCAATTAATACACTTGATCAGTTAATCGATATTAAAACTTCAATTCAAGGTAAAATCAAACAAAATTCTCTCGATCCGATGTACCTGCCTAGCGACTCCCTAATTCCCGATGATAAAATAACTAAATATCTCCTCAAATTTCGCCCCAAAGATGACAAATCAAAATACCTCGCCCGCGCTGGCTTTACCCTCGCTAATCCCGATGCACTAAAAACCGCCCTCATCCAACTAATTCAAACCAATCCCGCCATCGAAGATCTTACCAACGAATACGGAACCTTCTATAGAGTCGAGGGGGAATTAATCAGCAGTAATCAAGTTCCCCTATCCGTTGTCACGATTTGGCTAAAACGAAACCTAGATCATCAATTTCAATTTATCACCCTCAAACCCCGAAAGGAAAAATAAACCATGGCGCAACTATACGAAGAAGTGACCCTAGCCCGCGACGTTCCCGAATACAATCTTAAGCAGGGTGATTCGGCGATTCTTGTTGATATAGTTGCCCATCCGAAGGGGGGTGAGGAAGGATATGTTTTAGAACTATTCAACGAAGTAGAAGAATCGGTTAACGTCGTCATTGTCCCGAAATCGGCGATTCAAGAAGAGGAAAAAGAAGGTTCTTCGTTACTTGGTATGGTTCGATATAGGGGCATAAATTGACTAAATCCTGATCTGGCAAGAGACTTAATTGATTAGTTTGTTCTAGAGCGAAAACAATTGACAAAAATCGCAGCAATGTCTGTCTCTATCGGGGTTTCATTCCTTATAACCCCCTCTATTGCATAACACAAATAGATTAATACTAAAAAAGACTTGACAAAATCCCTCGATTTGACCTATACTTTTTATTATAATGGGAATCCGTGCCGAAATATATATAAGCCTTTTTAGTTCCGCTATAAGTTTGTCCGAGAAGCAATCGAGAAAACCATAAACGGGTCATTGGAGGAGCCTTATGCCAGAATCTAAATCTGAGATTATTTCAGTTAAAGTTAAAGAAAATGTCACCATGTTAGTGGAAGCGAGAAGTTTCGGTGGTGAACGGGAAGTATCCGATCAAATATTTGACTTTCAAAGTGTGGCTGATACAATTGAGGCAGTTACTGAATCGATCGCTGCTACGATAAGTAAAGTGAAACCCAAAAAGGCCACCGTAGAATTTGGGGTAGAAGTCAGGGTAAAATCTGGTAAACTAACCGCTTTAATTGTGGAAGGTGAAGGAAAGGGAAATTTAAAAATTACCCTAGAATGGGGAGGATAAATTGATTAAATGCTTACCCCGGAATCTCTACCTCCGTACACTGTCAGGTTAAAGTTAATCTATGGGTCAGGAACAGGCTTTTTTGTGGGACAAGGGTTAATTTTGACCTGTCTTCATGTGGTGAAAGATGCGCGGGATAATCGCGAGACTATCGAGATAATTTGGCAAGGTCAAATTTCTATGGCTAAAATTATCAACTTACCGAATCTAGATGGGATCGATCTGGCTCTTTTACAATTAAACTCGTCTTTAGATCACAAATATGTCGATTTTGATCACGATTTACAATTAACAGATAAATTATACACTTTCGGCTATACCAACGAGTATCCGAACGGTGATCCTAGTGACTTTGAGTATATAGGTTTAACGGGGGATGAAAACCCCCTAATCAAGTTTAAATTAGGGCAAGTACAACCCGGTTTTAGTGGTTCACCTCTGTTAAATTTACGCACGGGGAAAGTGTGCGGAGTGGTGAATATAACCAGAGATGAGTACAGTGATTTAGGAGGAAGAGCGATTCCAGTTCAGACTATTTTTAAATATTTTCCGCAATTACAACCCCAAAAAAATGCCCATAATCCTTTTAAACCCACTTCCGGAGGTATTAAAGAAATTCAGCAGATTTTTGGCCGAGAACAAGAAATTAAAGATATTTTTGAGGTTTTAAATTCCGGCAGTAGTGCTGCTATTATCGGGGAAAGGGGAACGGGAAAAACCACCCTGCTTTGGGGAATTTACCATCAAGCAAGGGAGTATTTACTTAGTCATCGACAACCCTTGTATTTAAACTTAGAAGGATTAGCAGGAGATAAGGATTTTTATTATGAATTATGTCATCAGATTGGTATAGCTGCGAATTACGATAAACCGCTCAAAGGAACTAGATTAACTAGGGAATTAGAAAAACACAAAATCCTGTTATTATTGGATGTGGTAGATAATATGACTCAAAAATATTTCAGCTATCAGCTTAGAAGTCAATTAAGAGAGTTAGCCAATCGTCCCGATCCACCTTTAAGATTAGTAGTAGCGGCTAATCGTCCCCTTGATGTTTTATTTCCTGATAACAAAAGACGTGACTCACCTTTCGATGGAATTTGTCAACAATTTCCGATTAAATTATGGGATGAAGCTAAAATTAAAGAGTTTATTAGTCATCGTCTAAGTCAAACTGGAGTGACTTTTACTGAGGAGGAAATAAGTTCTCTTGTTAGGCAAAGTCAAGGAAAGCCGCGAGAGGTGATGCAAAGTTGTTTTAAACTTTATCAAACCAAAGTCAATAACTCAGCATCCCGAACTTAGGTTATAACTAAATAATAAGTTGATTTAATTTTTGGTTTGATCCTACCTTGATAAGGGGGGTTTGATCCCCCCTGCCCCCCTTGATAAGGGGGGTTTGCTCCCCCCTACCCCCCTTGATAAGGGGGGTTTGATCCTACCTTGATAAGGGGGTTTGATCCTACCTTGATAAGGGGGTTTGATCCCCCCTGCCCCCCTTGATAAGGGGGGTTTGATCCTACCTTGAGTAACACCTAACTACTTAATAAACCATCACCGGGTAAATAGCTAGAGATAAAAATTATGAAGGAAAGCACCGTCCCCAGAATTAATCTCGCCCCTAAACTCAAACGCGATTTATCTTTATGGAATCCCTTTGATTATCTTTTGCTGTTGTACTGGGTGTTTTATTTTCCCCAAGCAGTGCGCTGGTATGTGGAAACGAGAGGCGGCGGCGATAAATTAACAGAACAGAAAACATGGCGCGATAGAATGCAATTTCTCCGCGACCATCCCGTACAATTGCGTCTAGGGATTCAGGGTCTTCTCTTAACTGTAATTACCCCTCTGATTATCTGTAGCATAGCGGCAAATTTAGGACTTTCTGTTAATTGGGTGGGCGTGGTGTCCGGCGTGGTGTCCGGCGTGGTGTTCGGCGTGGTGTCCGGCGTGGTGTCCGGCGTGGTGTCCGGCGTGGTGTTCGGCGTGGTGTCCGGCGTGGTGTCCGGCGTGGTGTCCGGCGTGGTGTTCGGCGTGCTGTTCGGCATGGCGTTCGGCATGGCGTTCGGCGTGTTGTTGGGCGTGGTGTCCCGCGTGTGGTTGGGCGTGGTGTTGGGCGTGGTGTACGGCGTGGTGTTGGGCGTGGTGTACGGCGTGGTGTTGGGCGTGGTGTACGGCGTGGTGTACGGCGTGGTGTTCAGCGTGGTGTCCGGCGTGGGGTTTATATTCGCCTTTTTCCGTCTTGATAATTGGCTAATCGGGCTTTTGGCAGGTCCCCAAGGGCGACTTTTTCCCCGTATTACCCCTCTACCGCTGCCGGGGTTAACCTCGACTCTACAACAATGGTTACAGCAAGACTGGGAAACAGCTATTAATAACCTCAATCAATACCTTCGGTACAGCCGCCAGTTTATTCCTGTCCTTGTCGCCGTTAACCGCGTTTTATCGCAATTCCCAGAGGCAGAAATTATCTATCGGGTGTCCCGTCTGGCAGAAAATCCCTCCGATTGGCAATTGTTAGAATATGCGTCGGCGAAACTGTTTTCTTGGTCTGACAGCCAAATCCGTCTAGATACCCCTGCTCGTGCCGCCGCCGCTGGTTTTTGGTATCTTCGCCAACAGGACACCGAAAAAGCCGAAAAAGCCTTTGCTGTGGTACGTTCCCTCGCCTACGGGGAAGAAATGTATAGCCTCGCCCAAACTTTACACCGATTTAGTCAGGCAGCAACTCTCCATAGTATCGCTTCCCTGGAGGTTGCCCCCATTGCCTCAGAACCGTCATTACGTCCGCAAACTTGGCAAGCTATCAGCAGTTTAAATCTAGTTATCGCAGAAATGGCTTTAGTCCAGGGAAGTTATTCCCAACAGACCAGATCCCTCGCTCTTAATCGGATTATCGGGAAATTAATCGATATATTATTTGTTGAGGCCGACCAACAGGCGGCTACTTTACCCTCAGCAGAAGAAGCATTAATCCTTTTCATCGTCCTAAAATGGGCAGACATTAGCGCATCCATCGCGAAAAGGGTGGGAACGGTGACTATTACCCAACCGATTCCTAATCCCTACATTATCGGTGATCCGGTGATCGGTAAACGCTTTGTTGGTCGTGAGGATATCCTGCGAGAACTTCAGTCAATGTGGTCGGGAGATAACCTATCCTCCGTAGTTCTCTATGGTCATCGTCGCATGGGTAAAACTTCGATTCTACGCAATCTGGAGGCATATCTCCCACCAAATGTCTCGGTTATCTACATTAATTTACAGCGCTTGGCCACAGTAACCAGCCTAGCCGAAGTTCTCCTGACTATGGCTGAGGAAATCGCCCAAACTTTGGCAATTGATGCCCCAGAAGAGGAAAAAATCTCCCAACATCCAGAAATGTATTTTAATCGTTATTTAGACCGTCTGATGCGCCAGATTCTGCCGGAAAAAGCTAAAACCGGTTTAATTATTGCCCTCGATGAGTTCGAGATAATTGAGGATTTAATCGAAGCGAATACCCTCCCCCGGAATTTCCTCGGCTATCTGCGTTCCCTTGTCCAGAGTAGTCCGCGTCTAGCTTTTGTTTTTGCCGGATTACATACCCTAGAGGAGATGACTGCCGATTATTTTCATCCTTTTTTTGGCAGTGTTTACCCGATTCCAGTTAGTTTCCTCTCTCCTGAGTCCACTCGCGTTATCCTCGCTAATCCCGTTGGGGAAGACGAGGATTTTCCCCTAGACTATACCCCATCCGCTTTGGACAAAATTTATCAACTTACCCACGGTCAACCCTATCTAGTACAACTGATCGGCTTTCATCTGGCACGTTTTTATAATAAACAGGTCTTTGAGTTGCAACGTCCCCAAGATATTCGTTTTCAGGTGGAAGATGTGGAAAAAGCTATCGATGCTGAGTTTTTCCAAAGGGGGAATTATTATTTTACGGGTGTCTGGAAACAGGCTAAACAAGATGCGGCCGGACAACAGGAGATTTTAATAGTTCTTTCTCCCCATCTGCAAGGATTAACCCGGGCAGATTTACTGTCCAGCACCGGATTAACTGCCACAACTCTCGACTGGGCCCTAAAAACCCTTGAAAATCATCATGTCATCGAATGCCAAGACTCCCGTTATCGGATTGCTGTGGAATTATTCCGTCGTTGGGTATCGGAAACAATGGCCTAAGGGACTTGCGCTTTAATAATGTACCTTTTGGGCGAACGCAGTTCGCCCCTACATTAATGTACCTTTTGGGCGAACGCAGTTCGCCCCTACATTGTGGACAAAATCCGTTACTGTAGGGGCGCAAAGCTTGCGCCCTCCGATCGGTTGGGATATTATTCCCACGCAGGTCCCTAAATTCTTTTGTTATATTTTTGGCTAATATTTCAGCCCCAAATAGGGGGGTTACAGGGCAGCACGGATTCCCACTATAACAAAATAATAGAGCAAATCTGGAAATTTGTCAAGGCCTTGGCAATTTTCTGGTTAAAATTGTTTGTTGAGATGGGGTCAGGGGCAAGACCCGCCCGGCCCCGACGAAAAACTTTAGTATAATCAAGAACACTGAGTATTTATTAGCTTTTCTGTCTAAGATTGATGTTAAAGGCTGTTCTGTTCGATTTTAATGGGGTGATCATCAATGATGAACCAATCCATCAAGAGTTAATCAATGAAATCTTGCTCGGGGAAAATTTACTGCCCCTAGGGTCGGAATTTGCGGAGTTATGTCTGGGAAGAAGCGATCGCGTCTGTTTGCGTAATGTTCTCACCCGTCGCGGTCGTCAAGTGACCGAGGAGTATCTGACCAAGTTAATTAACAAAAAAACCAGTTTATACCGAGAAAGATTAGGAAAATTAGAGAAACTTCCTATTTATGAAGAGATATACTCTTTTTTAAAACGGGTTAAGGCCAGGGATCTACAAATCGGTTTGGTGACGGGAGCAATACGCTCGGAAGTGGAATCAATCTTGCAACAGACGGGCCTTGGGGATTATTTTAGTGTCATTGTCACCGGTGATGAGATTAGCACCAGTAAACCTCAACCGGATGGTTATTTACTGGCCGTAGAAAGATTCAATCGTTGGAATTTTAATCTGCAATTGCAACCCTGGGAATGTCTGGTGATTGAAGATACTTTTGCCGGTTGCGAAGCGGCAAAAAGAGCGGGAATGCAGGTGGTGGGAATCGCTCATACCTATCCCTTCCATTTTATGCAGAGAGTGTCCAACTGGGCGATCGATAATTTCTCCCAACTAGACCTCGATCGCGTGGAAGAAACTTTTAGCCAAATTGGTGATAAAAAGGAGCGATCGGGATTTTTAGGCGATCTATGACCATCTAGAGGCGATTCACAAGCTGAAAATCCCTACTTGTAAAAATCGGCAATTCGTGTTATGCTAACGAAAGTGCTAAGAAAATGCGGGTGTAGTTTAGTGGTAAAACCCTAGCCTTCCAAGCTAATGATAGGGGTTCGATTCCCCTCACCCGCTTAAGTTGTTGTGCAGTCACACATTATCTGTCGTCTGATGGATAAGGGTTTTTGGCTATTGTAGTAGATATGTATCGGAGAAGTTTAGATCTGTTCATGTCGCGGCAGCGGAGGAGTTACGGCCGATTTCAGAAATCTTAGAGGAGTTGGAAGTATTAAAAAAGCAAGCGGAAGCGATAAACGAGGTATTAAAAAAATTTTGAGTCGGTTGAGCTAGGATAGTGAAAGAATACCGAGAGGACGTGAGCATGACACCAACAACCACGAAAACGCTCTACGATACCGATTTCGCTCTCTGGATCGACGAAACAGTAGATCGATTAAAAGCCGGAGATTTCGCTGCGATCGATCTGGACAATTTAATCGAGGAGGTGGAATCCTTGGGAATTAGTCAGCGTAAATCGGTTCATAGTTTTCTGGTTCGTTTACTGGAGCATCTCTTAAAACGGTGTTATGTCCCTCTCCCGGATTGTTATCGGGGATGGGAGATCGAGATCCGGAATTTTCGCAACGAGTTAAAAAAAGAGTTTAAATACTCACCGAGTTTAAAAAGCTTTCTAGTCGAGATCTTTGGGGAATCCTACGGGGAAGCGTTGGAGTCGGTGCGCGAGGATTATCCTGATACCAGTTTTCCTGATGTTTGTCCTTTTGCGAAGGATGTGGATACTCTGTTAACTGAAAAGTTTTGGCAAGAGAGAAAATAACTATACTGAAAAACCTAATCACTGGATCAGACTTACCGAACCACTCGCGAAGACAAAAAAATCTCAATGGATAAAACCCCACACCCTAACCCCACCAACAAACTTTTTCAGCAGACCCTACATTATAGGTCTAATAAAGTTGTTAAGTATTGCCGTTATCGATCGAGATCGGGTTAGCTTGGAGATAGCAGTGAGCATTCAGCTTTAAACACTTAATAACTGCTAACCGAATCATTGATAAGGGGGTTTTTTCATGGCTTTTAGCCGTTCTAGCGGTATTTTGCTTCATCCCACCAGTCACCCCGGCCGTTACGGGATTGGAGAACTAGGTAGGGAAGCCTATCAATTTATCGATTTTTTGGCTCAAAGTGGTCAAAAACTCTGGCAAATTCTCCCTTTAGGCCCCACAGGGTACGGTAACTCTCCTTACATGAGTTTTAGTGCCATTGCCGGCAATCATCTCCTGATTAGTCTCGATCTTCTTCGGGAGAAAAACCTGCTTAGTGAGGCAGATTTAGAGAATATTCCCGATTTTCCCCTCGATCAAGTGGATTTTGAGCGATTGATCGCTTGGAAAATTCCCCTACTTAGAAAGGCGGCGAGCAATTTTGTCAAGGGTTCTGACACAATTCTTTACAAACAGTTTGCCGGCTTTTGTGCTGGCAATGCCGATTGGTTAGAGGATTACGCCCTATTTATGGCTTTATCCCACGCTTACCAGGGTAAAGCATGGATGGAATGGCCGACAGAAATTCGCGAACGTCATTGGGGTGCGTTGGAAACACCGAAACAGGAGTTACAAGAGGAGATTTTTCTGCACAAATTCCTGCAATTTGAGTTTTTTGAGCAGTGGTTAGCCCTAAAACGCTATGCTAACTCCCTCGGTATCGAGATTATCGGTGATATCCCCATTTATGTCTCCCATAATAGTGCCGATGTTTGGGCAAATCCGCAGGTTTTCCGACTAGATCCCCAAACCGGTAATCCCTTGGAAGTGGCCGGGGTTCCCCCAGATTATTTCTCAGAAACGGGGCAATTATGGGGAAATCCTCTTTATAACTGGGATTATCTCAAAAATACGGGCTTTGACTGGTGGGTACGCCGTTTAAAAGGGGTTCTTTCCCTAGTCGATATCATCCGTATCGATCATTTTCGCGGATTAGAGGCCTATTGGGCGGTGGCTTTTGGCCAGGAAAACGCTATTAATGGTCATTGGCTCAAGGCCCCGGGTTATGATCTCTTTAATACTATTGGCGCTCGTTTAGGTAAATTGCCGATTATTGCCGAAGATTTGGGCGATATTGACCAAGCAGTCTTAGATTTTCGCGATCACTTTGCCTTCCCTGGGATGAAGATTCTCCATTTCGCTTTTGGGGGTGATGCGGGTAATCCCTATCTTCCTTTCAACGTCGAACGCAACTGTGTGATTTATACCGGCACTCACGATAATAATACTACTGTGGGCTGGTTTCAAGATAACGCCAATGACTACGAAAAAGCGCGACTATATCAATATCTTGGCGCTCCCAGTGGTCAGGGAGTGGCTTGGGATCTGATTCGACTTGCCTATAGTTCCGTGGCTAATCAGGCGATCGTGCCGTTACAGGATGTGTTAGGTTTAGGATCGGATGCGCGGATGAATACCCCTAGTGTCGCAGAAGGGAATTGGTCATGGCGCTATCGTCAGGAAGCTTTAACCGGAGAATATAGCGAGAGATTGCGAGATTTGGTCAATTTTTTTGGCAGAAATCGTTAAATAGGGTTTGCTGAAAAAGCTTTTCCTGGGGGCAGGGTGTGGGGTGTGGGGTGTGGGGTTTGGGGTTTTAACGATTTTGAGGTAGTCAATTACCTAATTTTCAGGGAAAAAGTACCTGAATTTTCCCCCCGATCCCCGCAACGGCTGGCACTTTTTGAGGAAAAAAAAGTCTAAAAGTCTTATCCAACAAGGTTTTTAGATTTATTCAGCAGACCCTA
>NZ_JADBUN010000276.1:0-5539 GCF_020245625.1 Microcystis sp. M049S2
ATTTGTAATATTCCTTGTTGACACCCTTACTGACAAAGAAAAAACTGAAATCAAGTCAGGATAAGGGTTGGAGTGCTTACTGCAAAAATTGTTAAGAAAGATCCCTATAAGGGATAGCTTATTAAGGGGGGATCAAGGGGGGATCAAGGGGGGATTTATCTTCAATTATAACCAGCTACTTTATTAAGGATAATCAGGATGAGTGTCATCTACGACTTGGAACACATCACCACCTATCATTATCGTAAACCGGTAACTTTTGGGGAACATCGGGCGATTTTTTTGCCTAGTGCCGGTCACGGTGAAAGAATTATCAGTTATTCTGTAGAAGCGAATATTGCCGCCAAAACGCGCTGGACTATGGATACTCTATCTAACAATGTGGTAGGGCTTGAATTTGCTGAACCAGCGTCAGAATTAATCGTTACCTGTCGATTACGGGCGGAACATTTTGGCTTAAAAGCGATCGCTGATTTTCCCCTCGCTCAACGGGCGATCGAAATTCCCATCCAGTACACCCCCGATGAATGGTTAGATCTAGTGGTGTTTATGCGTCCCCACGCTGAGGATGCCGACGGCAGCCTGGCAGCTTGGGCCAAAAGTTTTGTAGCGGGGGACCAAGATGATACCCTCGATGCCATGGCAAGAATGATGGCGGCTATCAAAGATAATTTTACTTACCAATCCAGGGAGAGTGAAGGAACTCAATCCCCCGGAGAAACCCTGCGGCTAAAGTCGGGAACTTGTCGCGATTATGCTTGGTTGATGATCGAAGCTTTGCGAAGATTGGGTTTAGCCTGTCGTTTTGTCAGTGGCTATCTCTACGATGCTGCCCTCGACGGTGGTGAAGTGGGGATGACTGGCTCTGGCGCTACCCATGCTTGGTTACAGGTTTATCTACCCGGGGCCGGTTGGCGTAATTATGATCCGACTAATCAAATTACCGCCGGCTTTGATTTAATTCGAGTGGCGATCGCTCGTCATCCCGGTCAAATCATACCTCTTTCCGGTTCTTGGTTTGGTGATGCCGATGACTTTTTGTCTATGGATGTTAAAGTGACCATTCGCAAGCTGGGGACGCTGCCAGATTTTGATCCGAGGGAATAGGTTGAATTATCGGGTTTTTTCTTGACCAGCGATCGCAAAAAACGGGTTTCTCGAAGAAACCCGTTTTCTACTCATGCAATAAAGCGAAGATTGCCGTTGGGTTATAGCATTTTTATCGATTTTTGTCAAGATATATTTGACACAATTTATTAGAAAAAGGGTTTCTTTTAGAAACCCTTTTTCTGTTTTTCAACTAATCCTAATTTGTAATTAATTTTGCTTAGATACTTAACTGTGAACGAGATTATTTCGGCCAAAGTTTTTGAAATTTTCCCTCTTGACCATTATTCTCGTCTAGAAAACCTAGAAAATAAGCACAATCATCAGAGTCATCAGGAAAAATTGTTAATAATTCTAGGTATTGATGATTATTTTTGGGATACATTCGATGCCAAAGACGACCAACTTGATTGATATTTTTTGTTACTATTCCTGTCACCGAGGTTTTATAGATACTTAAATTATCCAATTTTTGATAGGCTTTATGAAGCCATTTTATGGCTAGGGAATCATCTTTATCTTCGGCAATTCTTCCCCAAACCTCGACATTTTTAGGATGCCAACTTTCTCGCCAGTTAGCACTATTATCGGGAGTTCTGAGGATATCTTTTTGTAAGGACATCCATTGTTTAGCAATAGTGCGAACATCTTTGATAAAGGGATGAATATGAGTTAAATCTCTGACTTTATTATCGTTGATTAAAGAACTTTTATCCCCCCATTGCCAATGACAGCCAATTAAGGGTTTATTGGGATAATAATCCTCATAGAAAATACTATGATCTGCTCGTCGCCATGATTTACCAAATCCTCCTAATAACATGGCAAAACGAGTGAGAAAACAAATTAATTTTTTTAAGGATTCTTGCTGGTTTTCGGGGAGAGATTGGGATTGGGTGAGAATCCAGCGTAATTCTCCTGTTACTGTGTAGGTGGGTTCCTTGTAACCCTTGGCAAAGGTTCCTAACTCTAGAGATTTGACACAAAAATCGACCGCTAGTAAACCTTGGCTTGCTTCTCCGTCAATTCCTCCAAATAGCTGATTAACTAACTTGTCGGCATTTTTAGCATCAGTTAAACCGCCAAAAATACGCAAGGAATGACCGCGAATTGCTCCTCGAAAAATATTGGGTCGAAATTCCCTTGCACCATCGAGGCTTTTAGGAGCCATTCCTTGGCCTTTCAGAAAACATTTATATAAAGGTTCTTTTGAAGGTTTAATGTCTTTTGGCAAGCCGTAACCGCTACTAACACGGCATCCTAGACCAGATTCTAAAGCTCTTTCCCAGATAGTCCAAATCTCCTCCCAATCGGGTTGTTCTATTGAGGTAGAAATGCCAAATTTTAGGGTAGGTTGATAGAGAGAAATTAAAGCAAAACCACTTTCTCCACTGGGTTTTTGTCGAGTGTTTGGGGTTTTTACTTGCCATCCCTGTTGCGGGTGAACAATATCTAAAAGATTTTCCGTCCAATCATTAACGGGATAACCGCCATGGAAGCGCAAAAGACTAGGGTTATCGCTATCTTTTTCGAGGTGATAACGTTGTTTTTGTTCGGGGGTGCAAGCTTGACAAAAGGCTCCTTTCATGCTGGAACCTGGATAAAATGGTATGCCATAAGCACCCATTACAGGCCGAATTATTCCTTCATCTTGTCCCCCATTAGTGACAAATCGCCATGATATTTGATATTCTTTGGTTTTTACTTCTTGACCAAATTGGGGAGGATTTTCATCGACTCGTTCTATCCATTCTTTTACCCATTTTTGGCTATCATTTTCATCTTTTTTAGAGTCAATATATTGTAATTGCGATCGCCCTTTGGTTTGTGCGCGAAACATCAGGGGGATTTTGTCACCAATATCGGGAATATTAACCATATAATTTATCGCTCCTTTGTTCCTTTATATCTTTGAGTCCACCAAACTAAACAATCGCATAGTTGCGTTAAAACAGCGAGGGTAATTCTCTGGTCTTCTAGCTTTAATTCCCAGAGTTTTTCTGCCATTGCTTGAACAGATTCGGTATCATTTACCTGTACGGTATCGTTAGGGATAGGAATCCCCGCTTCTGCCATGGTTTCGACTAATTTATCCCAAGTTTCTTTCCAGTATTTTGCCTTATTGGGTTCCTTGGATTGTAAGCGCAGATGTTCACCCCAGAATCTTTCTAGTCCATAGGAAACGGATTCACGCATTTTAAAAGATTGATTGAGAGAATCTCGGTCTCGTAGTTTGGCAGCGAGAACTAATTTCTGAGCAATGCGATCGAGATTGTATTCTTTCCAAGCCATAATATTAGATAAAATGTAATTATTGATTAGCGTAGTTTAAAATAGTAACTTGGCAACGACCAAAACCGATGGATTCTAATCCTCCGAAATATAATTCTTTTTGGTTTACCGATTCTCCAAAAGGTTGCCATCCTGTTTCTTTGCAAGCAATGGGAAAAACTAAAATACTACCCACTGGTAAAGCTTCCACATTGAAAAAAGCTCCTTTTTCTGTATCCACTTTTTTCTGACCTTCTAGTAGTTTAACCCGGCTTTGTCGGTAGAGTGCCATATCGTGCAGCATGGATATATCGTTATCATCAACGACGACTAATTGAGAAGCTTTTAAATCCGCTTGCGGGGGAATCCACGAAGAAAGCTCCTCTAAGTGTTCAATTTCGAGAAATCCTAAGTTAAAAAATAAAACTTTGCTATTGCGGTTAACTCCCTGCACTACTCGCGCTTGTAAACTAGGGGAAGCAGTATAAGGATTGGGTACTTTTGCAGAGATTCCCGTGATTTGTTTGTAGCGTTTTAATAATAGGGGAGAAGTGACCCAAACTATCGGCTGTCCAGGACAAAATACCGGCAACCAAACGAGGGAAGCATATTCAAATTTAACTTTTGCTTCGGTGGTTCCTCCGTCTTCTTGTCCTGGGATTGTTTCGTGTCCGTACCATGTACGTTTTTCATCTATATTGTTCATATCGGCACGAAAACGGCCGCGAATAGAACTACCGGGGATAATTGCTGTTTGGGTGAATTGGTCACGAAAAATGAGGTTAAGATTACCCGTTTCTTCTCCTGCGGTTGCTCCCACATGAAGGGGTGCTAAGGTTTCAAGTATGCCATAACTTTTGTGATACATTTTTTGGTAAAAGTGAGTATTTTAGATGCTTAGGGATTATTCTAAACTAGGTTAACATTAATGTCAGGATTTTCTAAGATTTTGTTAATATTTTATCGTGGTATTTAGGCTATTAGGACAGCACAAAGTTATAGGTTTATTCCTAATCAATTGCAACACCCTTTAATAATTCATCGATTTCTTTAGCCATTTCCTCTGTGTAAGGAGTGAGAGAAGAAGGGTTTTTAAAGGCATCTTCTACCAAAAAATCTAAAAACATACGCATCATTTTATTTTTGCTAATTTTTGAGCTTTGATTATTACCACTTTTTCAATAATCTAATAAAGCTTTTCGAGGAAATCTAGTTTTTAGTTTTGCCATAGCTATCACTTATGCTCGTCTCATTTACCCTACTCAATAATTATAGGCTTTATTTGGCAATATTTTCTAAGGGTAAGGCTAATCCGCAGCCCCAACGTTTGAGAGAAACCCCTTCGCTGGGGAACCAAGATTCCTGCCAATTTTCCCAAGATGGTAAGGGGTTTTTTAAGCGATAAACTGTTCCTGCGGGAACTGCATAACGTCCCCTAGATAAGCGCTTAACTTTATCTTTTCCTCCGAATCGATAACGATAGGTTATTGGTCTTTCGGTGTTGAGGGTTTCTAATTGCCAATCACTGGGATTGCGAGTTGATAGGCGATTTGTTCCCCAGATTGCGGCAGTAATGAGGGCAAAATATTGACCGACATCTTGATTAAATAAAGTTTGGAGATGGCTGCTTAGTTCAAGTGATTTAACTTCCACTAGATGGGATTCCCCACCAAAGCGATACCAGCCATTTTCTAGGAGTTGATTAGCTAAATAAACTAGACAAGCATCTGGATGTAACTGGACGGCATTTTCGAGGAATAATTCTCCAGTTTTTACCTTTCTTTGCTCCTCTAACAAACGCGGATGGAGATGGGGATGATATTGCCACGGAGAACCATAGGCTTTTTGAGGATTATACCATTGGTTGATAGGAATCCAACTATCTCGATCGAATTTTCCCTCAATTTGTTTACTGTCTTTCTCTTGCCATTTTTCTTGCCATGTTAAGGTGTGTTGAATTTTTCCATTGTCGTTACTTTCTTGGTCTTGAAAATAATTTGCGAGGGGTTTTTTAGCCAGATAAATGAACTACCCCGCCGCAAGCGGACGGGGTATCAGAATCAAAATAGACTCAATTGTAGATTTTGGTGTAGCTGCAGGTATTCTTTATCTTGTTCTTTTACATATCTCGCTATCATACCTTCATCCCCATGCTTTCCTA
>NZ_JADBUN010000277.1:0-18599 GCF_020245625.1 Microcystis sp. M049S2
ATTCCGACAATGCCAAGAAACCCATTAGTGGTAATATTCACCCGTGCATTCAGGTCATCAATACGCTTTTCTATTTCCATAACTTTAGAATCTAGGGCTTTAATATCTCCTCTTATTTCTGATTGTCCTATCTCTAGCTTAGTGAGACGCTCATTAACATCTCTTTGTAAAGAGTCGATTTTTCCCTCAATCCTTGTCAGGACCGTTTCAAGGGAATAAGTTACGGTTTCGTTAGACATTTGCTAAACTCCCAGAGTTATCCTGCCGCTATCTTAATTATTAATCTTTTTTCTAGTTTAAGACGGCTTACGGTTCACTGCCACGATTGCGCCAGACTTGCCAACCGACGTAACCGAGGAGGAGAGTCGCACCAAAGGCAAAACCCCAACCACTGGGAACATTGGAGAAACCGAGGGCTAAACTGCCCACCCAGAGAGTTAGGGCGTAGATAAATAATACTGTCAGACGGTGAGAGATACCCGCTTTCAGTAAACGGTGGTGTAAATGACGTTTATCAGCCACAAAAGGGGATTTTCCGCGTTTGAGACGGGAAATAATCACCGTGGACATATCGAGGAGAGGAACCGCGAGGATGAGATAGGGTAATAGGACGGCGGTAACGGCAACGGTAGTCACAGCAGTAGTTTTCGCCAATCCAATCACCGCCACACCCGCCAGGGTAAAACCCATAAAATAGGCCCCACCATCCCCCATAAAAATTTGAGCGGGGTTAAAATTGTAACGCAGAAAACCCAAAGCCCCACCTGCTAAAGCGGCGGCGATAATAGCGGCGGCCGGTTGTCCCATCACCAAAGTTACAATTAAAATAACCACGGCAGATATACCCGAAACCCCCGCCGCTAATCCATCTAAACCGTCAATCCAGTTAATCGCGTTAGCCATCCCCACTAACCAGAGGAGAGTAACTGGTAAACTTAGCCAATGAATTTGTAATAAATCGCCGAAGGGAATAGAGAGGAAATCGATCCTAACGCCAGCTTGCCAAGCTAGAAAAGCGACGCTAAACTGCATTACCAGACGATTGAGGGGGGAAAGATTAAAAAGATCATCCGCTAGACCGATGAGAAAAAAGCCCAAACCGCCTAGGGTTACGCCCCACACTTCCCATTCTCGATCGCTGTTTAAACCAGCAAACCCTCCCAACCACCAAACAATCAGGAGGGCAGTTAAAGCGCCGACAAAAATCGAAACTCCCCCCAGTCGAACCATAGGCTTTTCATGGACCTTCCTTTCGTTGGGTTTATCGACGTAACCGCTTTTCAGTCCGACGGTTCTGACGAGGGGGGTACTCCAAAGTACCACGGTATGGGCGATCAGAAAAGCAATTAGATAGTATAAATCTCCGGACATGGGAATTGGGGGGCGATTTAATTCACAATTGGCCACTGACAGGCAATCGCCAATTATGAACTTTTATTATCTCTCTTTTTAGGCCAAGGCGGGGACGGAAATATGGAGATGGGGATAGAGAGGGAAGCTTTCACAGAGTTTGGCTACCCGTTGACGGCAAGCAGTTCTCAGGGCTTCATCACCTGGATTAAGGAGAATATCGGCGATAATGTTGCCAATCTCGATAAATTCCGTTTCTCCTAGTCCTCTGGTGGTCATAGCCGGGGAACCCAAGCGCAGACCACTGGTGACAAAGGGAGACTCGGGATCGAAGGGAACAGTGTTTTTATTAGCGGTAATATTAATGGTACTCACCAGGCGATCGGCTTCTTTCCCGGTCATGCCCACGGATCTTAAATCGAGTAACATCAAGTGATTATCCGTACCATCAGTGACAATTTTAATCCCTCTAGCCTTCAACTGACCGGCCAAAGCTTGGGCATTAGCGATTACTTGGCCCGAATAGATTTTAAACTCCGGTTTCAATGCTTCCCCAAAAGCCACCGCTTTCGCCGCGATCACGTGTTCTAGGGGTCCGCCTTGGGTACCGGGGAAGACGGATTTATCGAATTTTTTGCCTAATTCCTCGTCTTTGGTCATAATTAACCCCCCCCTAGGACCGCGCAGGGTTTTGTGAGTGGTGGTAGTGACCACATCACAGTGGGGTAGGGGGTTAGGATGATGACCAGTGGCCACTAAACCGGCAATATGGGCGATATCTGCCATCAGGTAGGCCCCCACTTCGTCAGCGATGGCGCGGAATTTCTCGAAATCAATCTGGCGCGAGTAGGCAGAATAACCGCAGATAATTAGTTTGGGTTTTTCCTTGCGGGCGATGTCAAGGATGAGATCGTAGTCCAGGAGTTCGTTTTCGGGACTTACTCCGTACTGTACTACTCGGAACCATTTCCCGGAAACGTTAACGGGGGAACCGTGGGTAAGATGACCACCGTGGGAGAGATCCATGCCCATAATCGTATCGCCGGGCTGCAATAGGGTCAGGAAAACGGCGAAATTAGCTTGGGCGCCGGAGTGGGGTTGTACGTTAGCGTGGTTTGCCCCAAATAGTCGTTTAACCCGATCGATCGCTAATTGTTCCGCTTCGTCAACGTATTCGCAACCGCCATAGTAGCGTTTTTTGGGCAGTCCTTCGGCGTATTTGTTGGTTAAAACCGAACCCTGGGCGGCCATGACGGCAGCCGAGGTAAAGTTTTCACTAGCGATTAATTCTAGGTGATCTCTTTGACGTTGTAGTTCTTTTTGCAGAATCCCTGCGATCGCTGGATCCGTCAGGGATAGTATATCTAGGTTGGTATCAGTCACGGTTACTCGATCCTTTTTTTTAACAATTTACCTGTAATCCTTGGGTCACTTTCTCCATTTTGGCACAATCTCTAATTTTCCGACACACCGGTGAGCTTAATTGCTTCTCTTCGGGATCGCTCATCAATTGTCAACTGTTAGCAGTAAAATCTTCATTTTTAGTTAATAGATAATAGTAATATTAACCAGTAGAATCCTTCCCGGTGGGGATTGAGTAATAAAATCGGAAGTAATACTAAATCTGGTTATTAAAGACTGATTATTTATTCCCCTTTTTGCATGAGTGCATGAGTAGAAAACGGGCTTCTCCGAGAAACCCGTTTTCTGTGCGTTACTCAAATGCCCAATTTTAGCAGTAATTTTCCCTTTAAAAATAACAACTCAGTAGAAATTATACAAAAAGTTGACAAATTTAAAAAATAGGGTGGATTACCTTCAAGATAACCACCCGAAAACTACCATTAATTATCTGTAATCAACCGGTATTTCTCATCCCTGCGGCAATACCATTAATCGTCATTAAAGCGCCCCTTAATAACTCCTCTTTAGAATAGCGGAAATGAATCACACCGGATTGAGCTTGACTATTGTATTGACGTAAACGCTTCAGGAGAGACACCTGTAGGAAACCGAGGGGAACGATCGAACCATTGCGTAACTGCACCGAGCGCTGTAAATTCGGATCATTATCCAATAAATGTTTCTCACCAGTGATCTGGAGAACAATCTCGCTAGTGCGATTATATTCCTCTTTAATCCTTTCAAACAGACGTTCAAAACGTTCTCGATCTTCCTGTTTAGAAAGTTCACTGACGTAGTGATAGGCCATCTGTAGATCCACCTTTGATAGAGTCATTTCTGCCTTAGAAATCACCATCTGGAAGAAAGGCCACTTGTGATAAAAATGGCGTAACAATTCCAAATTTCGGTTAGGAGAATCATCGAGAAATATCTGTAAAGCTGTCCCTAAACCATACCAAGCCGGTAAAAGAAAACGGGTTTGGGTCCAACTAAATACCCAGGGAATTGCCCGCAGGGTACTTAAATCCTGTTGACCACTTTTCCGGCGGGCCGGTCGGGAACTAATCTGTAAAAGACTAATTTCAGGAATGGGAGTTACGGACAGAAAGAAGTCTAAAAAGTCCGGTTCTTCATAAATCAAACTGCGATAGGTTTGCCGTGAACAGGTGGCCAAGTCCTCCATGATGCGATTCCAGGGTTCGAGATCATCAAAACCACTGCCCAGTAAACTTGCCTGTATGACTGCCGTTACGGCGGTTTCGAGGTTATACAAGGCCAATTCCGGTAAGGAGTATTTCGAGGCTAAAACCTCGCCCTGTTCCGTGATTTTAATGCGACCGTTAATAGTTCCCCGGGGTTGGGCGAGGATAGCGGCGTAGGCCGGTCCACCACCGCGACCGACGGAACCGCCCCGGCCATGAAAAAGACGTAGATCCACGCCGTATTGTTTAGCGGTTTTCTGTAAAGCCTTCTGGGCCTTATGAATTTCCCAATTACTGCTTAAAAAGCCGGAATCCTTGTTACTATCGGAGTAACCGACCATAATCTCCTGTAAATTACTCGGTTCGAGGATGGCCGGTTCCGGGGTCACTTCCTCCCCGTTTAAAGCCCCTAAATGGTCGTAACCGCCGGCTAGGGCTGCCCGGTAGAGGGGCAATTCAAACAAAGTCTGCATGATGCCGGGGGCGTGTTTGAGGTCATCGACGGTTTCAAAGAGGGGAACAATGCGGAGGGAACTGCGGCTAGTGGCGGGGTCGTATAAACCAGCTTCTTGGGCTAATAACAGCACTTCTAGCACATCGCTGGCCTCGTTGGTCATGCTGATAATGTAGGTTTGGCAGATTTCCAGACCGAATTCCCCTTGCAGACTTCTTAAAACTCGCAGGGTTTCAATGGTTTCGCAGGTTCTTTCCGAAAAGGGCATTTCCCGGGGAATTAAGGGCCGACGGGTTTTTAATTCCGCCACTAACCAGGCGATTTTTTCTGATTCAGTTAATTTGCCGTAGGGTTTGGGTAAAACTCCCAGATATGCGGCGATTTCTTCGATACATTCGGCGTGACGGGTGGATTCCTGCCGAAAATCTAACTGAGTCAGGACAAAGCCAAAAATCTCCACTTGGGCGATCAGTTGATCCAGTTCTTGACAGGAAAGACCGGTTTGCAAGAGACTGCGCTTTAATAGCTGTAATTCGGCTAAAAACTCGGAACCGGAGCGATAGATGTTAGTTTCGTTGAGTTTAGTTAATAATTGTCGTTCTTCCGGGTCATTGAGGCGATCATTGCGATCACGGGTATTTTCCAGACGTTTTTGAATAAAGGCCAATTTGAGGCGATAGGGTTCCTGACGGTAGCGGATTGCTAACTGGCTATAGATTTCGGGCATTTGCTGTTTATCTCTGTCCAGGGAGTCCAGCAACTCCGGCAAGACGTGACACCAGTGCAGGGAGGCGCTTAAAATACTGGTCAGGTCGTGAATAGCATCGAGATATTTTTTAATAACCAGATTGCGCTGATAACAGCAGGTTTTCCAGGTGACTTCGGGGGTAACGGAGGGATTGCCATCCCGATCCCCCCCAACCCAAGAACCGAAGCGACAGAAGTTATTTTTCGGCGCTTGTAAACGGGGAAAGGAGGATTGTAGGCTTTGCTGCAGACGCAGGGTTAACTGCGGTAGGGAATCGAAGAGAACCTCATCGAAGTAGTGCAGGGCATAATCCACCTCATCGACGACGGTGGGTTTAAATTGATGTAGTTCATCTGTTCGCCACCAAAAACGTATTTCTTCTTTTAACTGTTTGGTGACTGTTTGTGCTTCTCTGGAGTTAGTTAACCCCATACTGCGAAAGATTTCTTCTGCTTGGTCGAGTTTTTCGAGAATGCCCGAGATGCGGCGCTGTTTAATGCGAATGGTGTGACGGACAATTTCCGTGGGGTGGGCCGTGAAAACCAGACGGATATCTAACTGATCGAGAAGACGCTGGATTTCTTGGGGGGGGACGTTAACCTGTTTGAGATAGGGAAATAACCAGTGAAATAGCCCCGATTTTGGGCTGGAGTGATCGGACTCGTTCAGGGTTTTTTCCAGCCAATCAGCCCCGACAATGGTGGCTAAAAGGCTTTTCTGCGGTGGATCTGTCTTGGGACTTTCGTTTTCTTCCCCGATCACCGTCCGTCGCAGTAGTTGCTGATCCCTTTGTTCGTAGTGTTGTTCGATGATATTGATTAACTGGAAATAGAGGGCAAAAGCGCGGGTAACTTTGATCGCTTCCCCTAGTTCCAAGTCTTCGATCATTTTGGCGATCGTTGCCTCCGCACTATCATCGGTCACTTGTCCTTCCTCAGAACAGAGATGGCGCAGTAATTCCAGTAAATCGACTAATTCTTGACCACATTCGGAGATCAAGACTTCTTTCCATAAATCTTCGATTAATTTCAGTCTTTGCTGCAGAAACAGGTTGGAAGTGCTGAAAATATCCTGTTCGGTTTCGGTTGAGGGGACAAGGACGCTCATAATTTCAGTAATCAGTAATCAGTAATCAGTAAACAGTCATCAGTCATCAGTCATCAGTGAAAAGAAAGCTCAGAACTTGCCCGTTAATACTATTCACTGAAAACTCAAATCTGATCATTGATAACTGATAACTGATCACTGATTACTGATATATCGGGATTAGTTCTTTACGGTTTGTCAAAAATGAGATTATATGCCAAAGAATCACATTTTTTCCTATTTTTAACAAAAACTTTACCATTATTGCCTCTTTTCCGGGGGCAAAAAGACTTTTTTCTTGGATTATCGGTCACTGTTGACCGGTAACTGCTCGGGAATATTGAGAAGGGGCAAGCGATCGCCACGAAAGATTTCCTCGCTGTCTTTCCCGACTTCTATCAACCAATTATTAATAGAACGTAATCCCAAGTAGGATAAAAGAAAGGGACTGACCGCTAGACTAAGCCAAAGCTCGATCGGTTTAGTTTTCATGGCAATTTCTCGGTTAAAGGACGGCGTTTGATGCGACGAATCGGAAAATTAGCAATCAGGGCGGTAGTTCGTTGGTCACTTTCTAAGAGTAACTCGGTTTCCTCGGTGTCGATATCAAGATAACGACCGACCACTTCTAAGATTTCTTGACGCATCATATCGAGAATTTCGGGACTAAGATCGGCGCGATCGTGGGCCAGAATAAGTTTTAAGCGTTTTTTAGCTTGGTCGCCACTTTTGCCCGAACCGCGCCATGCTAGAAGTTTATCGATCAGGTCATTCATAGTAGGTTAAAGGGTTGAGATGAGAGAGTTTAAGGCCCAAACAAGCGACGACGCAGACGGGTAAGAAAACCTTCCTGACCGGCCATTAAATCTAGAAACGGCACATCGCGACCCTGTAAACGTTGGGCAATGTTTCTAAAGGCCATGGAGGGAAGAGAAGTCTTCTCCTCTAATACTAATGGTTCTCCTTTATTAGTGGAAATAATAATTCTTTGATCGTCGGGAATAATCCCCAACAGGGGAATTACCAATAAGTCGAGAATATCCTCGACGCTGATCATCTGATTAAGTTGGATCATTTCTGGCCGCAGCCGGTTGACAATCAGACGGATACCTTTAATATCCTCGCTTTCTAGTAATCCCACCACGCGATCGGCATCTCTCACCGCCGACATTTCTGGGGTAGTAACGATGATCGCTTCCTGGGCAGCAGCGATCGCATTGCGGAAACCCATTTCAATTCCTGCCGGGCAATCAATCAATACATAGTCATAACTTTTTGACAATTGGGCGACTAAATCCTTCATTTGATCGGCGGTAATTGCCTCTTTGGTACGATTTTGTGCCGCCGGTAATAGAACCAGATTTTCCTGTCTTTTATCCTTAACTAAAGCTTTATCAAGACTACAATCTCCCGCCACCACATCGAGGGCAGTATAAACGATACGCTGTTCTAATCCTAACAATAAATCGAGATTTCTCAGTCCGAAATCGGCATCGACAAGGGCGACTCGACAGCCTAATTGAGATAAGGCTGAACCTAAGTTCGCCGTTACCGTCGTTTTACCGACTCCTCCCTTTCCCGATGTCACCACAATTACACGAGCCATAATTTATATCAGTTATCAGTTATCAGTTATCAGCTATCAGCTATCAGCTATCAGTTATCAGCTATCAGTTATCAGTTATCAGTTATTGGTTTGATAGAGTTTTTTGTTTCAACGCAGTTAATCCCTATTTTTACTGTTTACTGATCACTGTTTACTGGTCACTGATCACCTTTTTTCGACCCACCCCACTTTATCTTTAAAGGTGTAGGTTCTGGAAAAATTATAAGCCCCAATGATGCGGATTCCTCCTTCGCTGATACAGGCGATTTCTGGTTCTATGCGATCGCTATTTAAAGCCGGGGCCCGTGCCACCAATTCCGCGATCCTCAGTTGAGTTAAATCGATTCGCAGAGCCATGATTAGCGCCGCTCGATCGCCTCGGAATCCCGCATGGGCCACACCGCGCAAACTCCCCCAAACTAATATATCGCCATCAGCGACGATCGATCCGCCGGGGTTGACATCGCCCATGATTATAACTGTACCGGGGTGACGGATTTCTACACCCGATCGCAGGGTGGTTTTTAAGTACAAAGGTTCGGCGAGGAGGGATGGCAGCGGTTGCTCGTCCCCAAAAACCGTGGGACTCGATCGCATTTGTTCGACATTGTAACCCATAGTTGCCGCTGCTACTGCGGTTTGTCTTCTTTGGGTTTGGATGGTATGTAGGGGTAATTCGGCACTGTCTAAAATTGTGGCGATCGCTTGTAGCTGCCGCGTATCCATCAGGCGATCGTTGGCCTGTAGGTGTACAGGTGTTCTAGCTGGGCAGTTTTGACCGCTATTACGGAGATAATATTTCAATCCTGTCAAGATATCTGTCCAATCCTGACTTGTCTCTCCGGCACTGGTTTTGGGTAAAATTAGCACCAATTTCTCACCCTCACTTTTTAGGTGGATTTGGGCGTATCTCGACCTTACCGAGGCTAATGGCTCAATTTTTTCGGTTTCTAGGTCGATTTCTTGATTTATTCCGGTTTTAGTTTCATCCATAAAGATAATTTTTTACTTAAAAAAGACAAAGCGCAAAATAGCGATCAGCAAACCGACGGAAGCGGTAATCAGTGAACCCCCTAAAATGGTTATTAATGCCCAAATTTGATTTTTTTGACTGCCCTCCACTATTTTGAGGCGATTATCCATCCCTTCGACTCTTTCGGTTAATTTTGCCTGTCCTATCTCTAGGGATTTAACATCTTGCTTGATTTCCTTAATATCAGCTTTAATTTCGCCAATATCAGCCTTAATTTCGACGATACTATTCTCGATCGCCGTGAAACGAGTCTCGATCGCTTTTTGTCCGTTGATAATTAAGTCTTCTAGCCTTTGTAGGTCCGTATCGGCAACAGTTTTCATAAAAATTAACTGGCTATAAGTATAGATGTTTCTTTAATTATGAACCTTGAGCAGCCGGCAGCAGTGGGAATTAGGAATTATGAATTATGAATTGGGGAGCTTTTTTCAGTAATCAGTGAACTGAAAACTCACGTCTGCTCACTGATTACTGATAACTGATCACTGATCACTGATTGCCTCCTATTGACACAAACGTTGATAAACTGTAGCTAAAGCTTGGACATCACCGACGTTACCCGGGAAAAGAACCACAGGTAAATTAGGAAAGAGATGATGATCGGCTGCTGTACGGACCATGGAGACACCGGGGAGAATCTGACCGAGTAAACGGGCCGATTGCAGGCTTAAACCCGTACTTAAGACATCATTAGAGGTAATACCGCCTTTACTGATTAAAAAACTGATATCACTGGGTAAACCCTTAACAATGTCCATTAACAGGGTGGAGACGGCAACCCCAAAATCAAGGCGTTTCTGCACAGAAGCAAAGGTTAACTCTTGCCGACTGGTATAGATCACGGGGGTTTGTTTATTTTTGTGAATAAGCTTGACTTTTTCCAGAACTTGTGCTAAGAGTTGCTCTCGTTGCTCAGGACGATCGCGCAATGCCGTCACATCGATTTCGACTCCGACGGTGTTGGGTTGTTGAAGCAGTTCATCTAATTGTTGGGTAGTTTTTTTGACGTGGGAACCGACGATAATTGCCCCGGCTTCCCCCGTGGGCTTATACTTACCCATAGATTCGGGTGCGATCGGTTGAGTTCCTAAATTAGCCAAAGAAGTTAAAATACTGGCGGCACTACGGAATAAAAATTTTTTTCCTTCCCCTGCGGCGGTTAAAATATCTTCAGCAAAGCGATCGAGATCCGCTTGAGTTTCCCCATCTACCACCCCACATTGATTATTTTTGAGCTTTTGCAGTCGTTCTAAACTACCTTGACGGATATCTGCCAGTAAAAATCTTTCCACATCATCTGCGTTAATTTTACCTTGGGTTTTCTCCTCCACATAATCCGGCAGATAACTATAGTGATAGGCAAAAACCGAATCGCGAGCGAATTCCGTCTCGTGGACGGGAGTGGGAACGCCATCGATGATTAAATAGTGAATACTATCGCGAGTGATTCTCCCCCCCTCAAAAAAGGCTGGAATCAGGAAATGAGCATCAAAACCGCCCAATTCTTCGGCAATAACATCAGTTTCGATCGGATAATGCCCGCGCAGGGTAGAATCGGAACGACTAACCACCAAAAAATCCTCGATTCCCTCTTTAGTTAAGGCAGTTTTCAGGTTATGACAGACTTCTCTGGTGACAGACTCGGCTTTTTCGGGGGTTAAAGCGCGAGTATTGGTCAAAACAAAGAAAATTGGCGCATTATCTGCCAATCCCAAGCGGAGAGTATCTTCATCCCACCGCATCAATAACAGACAACTATGGACTGTTTGGGAACCTGTCGGGTCGTCATCTAAGACTATAATTTTAGGTCTATTATTGCTCATATATTTTTTATCAGGATGGGAGGGACGAAGGAACCAAGAGAATCTGGTTAATAGTTTATCGGGTTCTGGTTCCCCATTAAAGTCGTCCCCTCCCTAAGCAACCGCTATCAATCTTGATCACAATCTGTCCAATATAGGATAAGCTATACCATGATTCATACAGTGACGAAGTTGAGCGCGGGAGACTTCCCTTTGAATACGTTAATCCACCCCACTGCGGTTATCCATCCGTCGGCAAAACTTGATCCCAAGGTTAAAGTTGGTCCCTATGCTGTGATCGGGGCCAATGTGGAAATTGAAGCTGATACAATTATTGATGCCCATGTGGTCATTGAGGGTCCGACTAAAATTGGCAAGGGTAATCATATTTTTTCCGGGGCTGTTATTGGTAATGAACCACAGGATTTAAAGTATAAGGGTGGCGAAAGTAGCGTAGAAATTGGTGATCATAACCAAATTCGCGAGTTTGTCACGATTAATCGTGCCACGGATACGGGAGAAGTTACCCAAATTGGCAGTAATAATTTATTAATGGCCTATGTTCACGTTGCCCATAATTGTATTTTGCAAGATAACATTATTATCGCTAATAGTGTCGCCTTGGCCGGTCATGTCCAGATCGAATCAAAAGCAGTTATCGGGGGGGTTTTAGGAGTACATCAATTTGTTCATATTGGCAAAATGGCCATGTTAGGAGGAATGAGTCGTATTGATCGCGATGTTCCCCCTTTTACTTTAGTAGAAGGCAATCCCTGTCGGGTGCGAACTCTTAATTTAGTCGGTTTACAAAGAGCAGGTTTTACCGATGAAGATCTAGCTTTACTGAAAAAAGCTTTTCGGATTATCTATCGTTCTAATATAAATCTTCAGGAGGCTTTAGAACAAGTTTCTCTCTTAACCGATAACCCCCATGTTCAACATCTCTGTCAATTTTTACAATCCTCTACCACAGGAGAAAAACGCCGCGGTTTAATTCCGGGGAAATAATTTTTTTATTGAGGAACAGGGTGTGGGAAGTGGGGAAGTGGGGAAGTGGGGAAGTGGGGTGTGGGGTGTGGGGTGATGGGGAAGTGGGGAAGTGGGAAGAATAAATAAAAATAATCTCGTGTCTCCTGACTCCTATCTCCAGCAATCCTGAATCCTGAATCCTGTCTCCTGACTCCTGAAGTCTTTTATTATCAAATAATTATCCAAATGCGTATATTTATTAGTACGGGTGAGGTATCGGGTGATTTACAGGCAGCGATGCTGATTGAATCCCTTTTTAAACTAGCTAAAACCCAGGCAATTGAGTTAGAAATTTTTGCCCTCGGTGGCGATCGCATGGAGTTAGCTGGAGCAAAAATGCTGGGTAAAACCACTCGACTGGCTGCCATGGGATTAATTGAATCTATCCCCTTTATTTTGCCAACTTTACAACTACAAAAACGAGCAAAAGAGTTTTTTAGAGATAATCCCCCTGATATCATTATTTTAATTGATTATGTGGGGGCAAATGTGGCGATCGGTCAGTCGGCTAAAAAAATTATTCCCGATGTCCCAATTATTTATTATATTGCCCCACAGGTGTGGATTTGGTCGGAAGAAAATATCCCCTCAGCTAAACTCAGGTCCACAGCAGAAAAGTTATTTAATACGGAAAAATTAATCGCCGTCACCGATAAATTATTGGCAATTTTTCCTGCTGAAGCTCGTTTTTTTGAAACAAAAGGTTTACCAGTAACTTGGGTGGGACATCCTTTAGTTGATCGTATGGCTAATGCTCCCAATCGCCAAGAAATGCGGCAAAAATGGGCAATAAAACCCGAAGAAACGGTGATCGCTTTGTTACCCGCTTCCCGTCAACAGGAGTTTAAATATCTCGTGCCGACGGTGTGCGCTGCTGCTAAAAAATTACAGGAAAAAATACCCGATATTAAGTTTTTAATTCCCGTTCCCTTAGCTTTATACGAACCAAAAATGCGAGAATTAGTGAAGGAATATGGATTAAATGCGGTGATTATGGAACGAGATCAGACTTTAGAAGCGATTGCCGCTGCCGATCTGGCTGTGGCTAAGTCTGGTACAGTTAATCTCGAAATTGCTTTGTTAAACGTGCCGCAGGTGGTGGTTTACCGTTTAAGTGCAGTGACTGCTTGGATTGCCCGCAATATTATGAAGTTTTCTGTACCATTTGTCTCACCGGTAAATTTAGTTTTAATGCGAGAAGTTGTTCCCGAATTATTACAAGAGGAAGCTAACCCAGAGAGAATTATGCAGGAATGTCTAGACCTATTATTAAATCAGCAACGTCGCCAAAAAATGTTAGATGAATACGCAGAAACTAAAGCCAGTTTAGGAACAGTAGGCAGTTGCGAGCGAGTGGCACAAGAGGTGTTTAAAATAGGCCTTTGTTAGGAGTCAGGAGTCAGGAGTCAGGAGTCAGGAGTCAGGAGTCAGGAGTCAGGAGTCAGGAGTCAGGAATCAGGAGATAGGATTGCTGGAGATAGGAGTCAGGAGGCAGCTTTATTCTCCCCACACCCCACACCCCACACCCTACACCCTACACCCCACACCCCACACCCTACACCCCACACCCTACACCCTGCCCCAGGAAAAACTCTTTGCCGCAAACCCTACTTATAAGCGTCCATACCCTCACAGGAACAAACCAGATTTCTGTCCCCGTAAGCATTATCAACCCGTCCCACTACCGGCCAGAATTTATAATCTTTTAGCCAAGAAAGCGGGTAAGCTGCCTGTTGACGGGAATAGGGACGACTCCAATCATCGGCAGTTAAAACTGCGGCTGTGTGGGGGGCATTTTTCAAAGGATTATCGTGGGGATCCATGCTCCCATTAGCGATCGCTTGTACTTCTTGATAGATAGTTAACAAAGCTTCACAAAAACGGTCTAATTCCCCCAAAGATTCGCTTTCCGTGGGTTCCACCATCATTGTACCCGCCACGGGCCAAGAAACCGTCGGCGCGTGGAAACCGAAATCCATCAAACGTTTTGCCACATCTTCCACCTCGATGCCGGCCTGTTTTTTCAGGGGACGTAAATCAATAACGCACTCGTGGGCAACCGTTCCCGCGCTACCCTTAAATAACACTGGATAGGCCGACTCCAGACGAAAAGCCATATAATTAGCGTTCAAAATTGCCACTTCTGTCGCTTTTTTCAAGCCTGCTGCCCCCATCATGGCGATATACATCCAAGAAATCACCAAAATGCTGGCACTACCCCAAGGCGCGGCCGAAATTGCCCCAATCGAGTCCTGATGCTTACCGTTAGCGGTTTCTGGGGATAATTTCGCCGAAACTAGGGAAACATCGGGCAGAAAAGGCACTAAATGGGATTTTACTCCGATTGGTCCCATACCCGGTCCGCCACCACCGTGGGGAATACAGAAAGTTTTATGGAGATTCAAGTGACAGACATCGGCGCCAAAATCCGCCGGACGACATAAACCCACTTGAGCATTCATATTGGCGCCATCCATATAGACTTGACCACCGTATTGATGAATCAAGGCGCAAATTTCGCTAATTCCCTCTTCAAAAACGCCGTGAGTGGAAGGATAAGTCACCATCAAAGCTGCTAGATTATCCTGATGCTTTTCGGCCTTAGTTTTTAAGTCATCAATATCAATATTGCCCCGAGAATCGCAATTAACCGCCACTACTTTCATGCCACACATAACGGCACTGGCAGGATTAGTCCCGTGAGCGGACTCAGGAATTAAGCAAATCTGACGATGACCTTGACCGCGACTTTCATGGTAGGCTCGGATCACCTGTAAACCGGCATACTCTCCCTGAGAACCGGCGTTCGGTTGTAGAGAAATGCCATCAAACCCGGTAATTTCCCCTAACCAAGTCTCTAACTGTTGAAAGAGCAGTTGATAGCCTTCTGCTTGGTCAATCGGAGCAAAAGGGTGTAATTTGCCGAATTCTGCCCAAGTTACCGGAATCATCTCCGCTACGGCATTGAGTTTCATCGTACAGGAACCGAGGGGAATCATGGAAGTATTTAAGGCTAGATCCTTTGTTTCCAGACGGTGCAGATATCTGAGTAATTCCGTTTCCGAGTGGTAACGATTGAACACCGGCTCGGTAAGATAGGCACTGGTACGGGTTAAATTAGCGGGTAATTCTAGACTAATTTTCTCGACTAATTCCGCCGTGGTAAAGGGTAATTCCTCGGTTGGGGCGAAAATTTGCCATAAATCCCACACATCCCTGAGAGTGGTGGTTTCATCGACACTAATTCCTAGATTATTCTCATCAAAATAACGCAGATTAATCTTATGGGTTTTTGCCTTGGCGAAGATATCCTTAACTCCCGTGGATACCGTAACTTTGAGCGTATCGAAGCGCGGTTCTTTCCCCACTTGATAACCCAACTGTTTTAAACCAGTTGCCAATAAAGCGGTTAATTTCTGCACTCTTTGGGCGATTTTCTTGATTCCTTCCGGTCCGTGATAGACCGCGTACATGGAAGCAATCACCGCTAGTAACACCTGTGCGGTACAAATATTACTGGTGGCTTTATCCCGGCGGATATGTTGTTCCCGGGTTTGCAAAGCTAAACGCAGTGCGGGTTTACCCTGACTATCCTTCGATACCCCGACAATGCGCCCCGGAATACTGCGTTTATAGGCATCTTTGGTGGCAAAATAGGCGGCATGGGGACCCCCATAACCCAAAGGAACCCCAAAGCGTTGACTGCTACCCACGGCAATATCAGCCCCCAATTCGCCGGGGGGAGTCAACAGGGCTAAACTGAGAATATCGGCGGCAACGGTGACTAAAGCCCCATTTTCCTGCGCTTTGGCGATAAATTCCCGATAGTCATAAATTACGCCATCGGTGGCCGGATATTGTAATAGTGCGCCAAAAATCGGCGTTTGGAAGTCGAAGAGACGATGATCCTCAATAATAATGTCAATGCCTAAAGGAATCGCTCTGGTTTTAACAACTTCAATCGTTTGGGGATGGCAACTACTAGAGATAAAGAAAGCATTGGCTTTAGTTTTACACAGTCCATAACTCATGCTCATCGCTTCTGCGGCTGCTGTTCCTTCATCGAGGAGGGAAGCGTTAGCAATTTCCAGACCGGTTAAGCTAGTGATGAGAGTTTGGAAGTTTAAGAGAGCTTCTAAGCGTCCTTGGGCGATTTCCGCTTGATAGGGAGTATAGGCGGTGTACCAACCCGGATTTTCTAAGATGTTGCGGAGAATTACTGGCGGGGTGATACAGTCATGGTAGCCCATGCCAATAAAGGAGCGAAATACCTGATTTTTTGAGGCAATAGCTTTTAATTGGGCAAGAGCGGCGTATTCACTCAAGGCAGGTGGTAGATTAAGGTTTTTTTGTAAACGAATTGCTGCGGGGACTGTTTGAGCGATTAACTCCTCCACGGTGGCAACACCCAAAACCGCCAGCATTTTCTCGATTTCCGTCTCCGTCGGCCCAATATGACGGTTAACAAAGCTATCGGTGCAGTCTAGCAGGTCTTGCAGGTCAGCAGGAGCGAATTCCTCGGTTTTCTCGGCCGTAATTGACCTATTTAGCATATTAATCTCGGTTTCAACAATTACAAAAGTGCTGCGTTTCATCGCTAGGGGTGATTTTAACGCAACTTGTAAAATTTTTGTAATATTTCAAATCAGCAATCAGCAAGATAAAGCGGAAGCTAATTTGCTATCGAAAGTATGCACAAAATTAACCTCACTACTGCTTCGTCACCAAAAACCAACCGGAATCCGTGGACTCGATCACCTTTAATCCTTCTAAATCAGTAGCTTCTTTGGTTTGACGATCGATAATTAGGTAAGGTTGCTTGTGACTTTGCCAATGATTGATTAATTCTTCAGTAGCAAGGGGAAAAACCCGACGACCACTATAAAAATTTAACGAGGGGCGCTCGTAGGCAAAAGCAATATAAACAGGGTGATCGGCTGGCACATATTTCTGCACTAAACTCGCCACCGGTTTGACGGGGAAATTCTCATTTAATTCCCAGATCCACAGGGGAGAATTGACAAAAATAAACAAAGAAACCAACATTCCCCAGATTAAAATTACGATGAATTGTTGCGAGCGCCGGGCTAACAAAATCGCCGTTGTCACCATGGTCAGGGAAAGTGATAATAAGGTTAAAAGAATTAAGGGATGGATCGGTTCGATCGGGGCAAAATTACCAGGAAAATAGGCTATTAAAGCTAATAAACCCGCCCCAACGCCGACAATACCCAGAATAATTGACCAGATGGGATTATAGGGACGATCGATGGGAAGATTACCCAGCTGCGCCAAGGCATAACCGGCCGCTAAAGCCAAGGCTGGATAGATCGGCAGAATATACCAAGGCAACTTAGTCGCCATTACCGAAACCACCAACAGATAAACACCCGTCCAAACTAACAGTAACTTCGCCCAACTGTAGAGATGTTCCTGACGGGCTAAACGTAAACCCCAAACCGAGAAAATTAACCAGGGCCAACTATATTTAAGAATTTCCAGCAGATAATACCAAAACGGTCCGCGATGATTGTCCAGATCGTCACTAACTCGCTTTAACTGTTGAACAAAAAGGGAATCGAGAAACTCCCGCTCGTAGTGCCAAAATTGGGCGGCATACCAAGCAAAAGCGGGGGATGCTCCCAATAACCAACCCGACCAAAAATAGGCAGAAGTTAATAACCGGGGGGTATCCCAGAGCAGAAAAATAAAGCCGATACCCGCTAATAATAGCCCCATAATACCCTTAGTCAGACAAAGGAGGGCAAATCCTAGCCCCGCCCCCACAGACCAGCGTAAATCGCGCCGTGAGCGCAGTAAACCAACAAACATCAGCATTTCAAAACACAATACCGCTCCATCCAACATGGCTAAACGGCCATGGCGCACCACCGGCAAAAGAGTTAGATAGATCAAGGCCGACAGTAAAGCTGGCAAACGAGCCGGAAAAATTTCTCGACCGAGAAGGTAGAGAAGCGGCACCGATAAAGCTGTAAAAAAAGCGGGAATTAGTCTAGTATTGGCCTCATTGATGCCCCAGAAATGGTAGGTTAGACCAATTAAACTATGAATCAACGGCGGTTTATTCAGGTAGGGATCACCCCAAAAACTGGGAAATAACCAGCGCAATTGTTCCAGGGGGGTTTGGCTAATTTCCTTGGCTACCTGAGCGATGGTCGCTTCATCCCAATCCCGCAAGGGTAAATTACCTAATCCCACTAGATAGATAATTAAGGCCGCTATTAATAATCCCAGTAAACACAGAAATTCTTTAAAATTTTCTCTTTGACGCAATTTATAGCTAGAATATCCCCAAGTGAATTTTTGACGGTTCATAAGCTAGGTCAGTTATCAGTAAACAGTAAACAGTAATCAGTAAACAGTAAAGAGTAATCAGTAAACAGTAATCAGTAAACAGTAATCAGTAAGGCTCTCCTAGACTGGTTATAGCAAATTAGTAGTTTCAATGAGCCTAATCCCTTAAATAGCCTAGAATCCAACCAAGCAAAAAGCTTTGATTATTTTGGTTCTTCGGTTTGTGTTATGCAATGGACGGGAGTTATAAGGGGTGAAACCCTTATATAGAAAGACATGGCTGCGATTTTTGCCAATTGTTTTCAATCTAGAACGAGCTAATCAATTAAGTCCCTTGCCAGATAAGAATTTAGCCTATTTATGCCCCCTGATCGAACCATACCAAGTAACGAAGAACCATTATTTTCTGCTAAAATATCATAACTACTCTAGAAGATCCTTAAAACTCAAATCTGATAACTGATAACTGATAACTGATAACTGATAACTGATAACTGATAACTGATAACTGATAACTGATAACTGATAACTGATAACTGATAACTGATAACTGATAACTGATAACTGATA
>NZ_JADBUN010000278.1:0-12020 GCF_020245625.1 Microcystis sp. M049S2
CTGCATTATTCATGAAGACTTTGGAAAATCCTCGAAAGCCTTGGCAAGAAGTTCATCTAGCGATCTGGCTGAAAAACAGTCTGTTTTTTGAGATGTCCTCACAATCAGGTTTTTGCCAGTTGGTGAATAATGCAGGCTAGAAGCGCGGTGATTCTTCGGGAAGGCACTCATGGAAAACCACTGTGTATGAACTAGGACAAGACTCCTACTCCCCTGGCGATGCCAATTGCCGCTACTCCCACCGATGTTATCACAATTGGGGCTACTTTTTTGGTCTGTTGTTCGCTTCACTCGCTTAAAGCCTTTGCTTGTGGGGGCTGGGTCTGGAGTGCTACCGCACCGAAGACCACCGTTGGACGGTGAGCTTTGTTGAACCGTTCGGTCAGCCGCCTTTTAACACAGGTGTCACTGTCCGTTTCACCCACCTTTAAGGTCAACGTAGCTACCCTGATTCTACTAGACATCTCCAAAAATTATAGCTCAGTCACAGCTTGCTTTTAGTCTGTGTACTAATTAGATAGTTCGATAGCTGAAATGTATATCTATCGTTGCTAATTCAATTTCACTGAGGAAATATGAGGCAATTAAAATAATTTTTATTCGGGTAGATTCCTTAACTAGAAAGACTTTTGGTCTTGAGATAATATTAGGTCGAGGTCTAATGTAAAGCCGTCCTTTTAGGACCTGTCCTTTAGTCACATCTTTCTTAACATTTCAAACCTTTGTAGCACAAGGCTTTCAAGACTCGGTTAACAATTTGTAATATTCCTTGTTGACACCCTTACTGACTAAGAAAAAACTGAAATCAAGTCAGGATAAGGGTTGGAGTGCTTACTGAAACAATTGTTAAGAAAGATCCCTATAAGGGATAGCTTTTAGGACGGGGTTTCAAACCCATTTTTCTGATGATTTTTCTTGTTCCAATAGTTTTTGTAGTTGCTCTAGGGTAGCATCTTTGAGCGGCAGGCGATCGCCGTTTTTGCTGATAATGAACACTCGTTCGATTTTCGGGGTTTCAGGAGAGTCAATTTTTCGCTTTAATTGGTAAAATTTCTCAGCGATGGTGATTGTTCCGCTAATAATGCCGATGATGGTGGCGATGGTAGCAAGGGTTCCCTCTTTCTCCACTTTGGAGATAACTTCGTAGCTGCCTTGCACCCCTTCCATCTCTAGGATGTCCTGAGCAACCTTGATAGCATCGGCTCCTTGAATTTCTATCCGCATCAGTTTTGTTCCTCCTGTCAGTACCCAAGCAAAATGATCCTAAATCCAGTTATTAAAGACTGATTATCTATTCCCCCTTTTGCCTGTCCTGATATGTAGCCTATACTCAACGAATTTAGTATGACCAGCTTAGTTGGGGAAAAAATCTCAATTACCATCAATGGTTGACATAAGAAAATATTTCAGTCTCTCCGTCGGGAAATAACCTATTAGAGACTGAAAAATCTTAGTCATTCCATTCCCCTTTGGGTGGTACGGGGGGATTGCGTCGAAGATGACGGGTTAAGTCCTCATCCGGTTGTTTCTCTCCTCTTAGCCACTGTTTAATCGCTGTTTCGATAATGCGACTAGGATCGTTAGTCAGGTGTTTAATCTGGTCTAAAACTTCCGAGTCAAGGTGAATAGCGATTTCAACTTTCTCCGCCGTGCGCTGAGTCGGTGTAGCATTGTCGTTCATAAGCTCTATTAATGATTGCTATCTATCATTCTACCCGTCAGTCGAGGATTCTCATCCAAGAGTTTATCTATAGTAATCCGATTTGGACAAATCATAGAGCTTTTCCTTAGCCATTGCCCTTTGCCTGATTTTGTCCCCATACTCAAACTGACCATAGTTTTCTGTGGATGCCGAGAGGGAAAGCTAAGGCCAAAACCCTGACTATACTTGCAGTTTAGCTTTTTTTACCTTTTACTTTTCGCTTTTGCTCCAGCCTTAGAGACTTTACCTCTACAATGAATTAAGGAATCTAAAATTTTATAAACCCCTGACTTTTGCCAACAGTGAACCACGATGACTGACGTTCCCGTTTCTCGCATTCGCAATTTTTCCATCATCGCTCATATCGATCATGGTAAATCAACTCTCGCCGATCGCCTCCTGCAAATTACAGGAACCGTAGCCCAACGGGAGATGAAAGAACAATTTCTCGATAATATGGACTTGGAACGGGAACGAGGTATCACCATCAAGTTACAGGCGGCACGCATGGATTATACCGCTAAGGATGGTCAAAAATACGTTCTCAATCTGATTGACACCCCCGGCCATGTGGATTTTTCCTACGAGGTTTCTCGGTCTTTAGCGGCGTGCGAGGGAGCTTTATTAGTTGTGGATGCGTCCCAAGGAGTAGAGGCGCAAACTTTAGCCAATGTTTACCTAGCACTGGAAAATAACCTCGAAATTATCCCAGTTTTAAATAAAATCGACCTACCCAGTGCCGAACCGGAACGGGTCGCAGCGGAAATCGAGGAAGTGGTGGGTTTAGACTGTAGTGAGGCGATTCGGGCCTCGGCTAAGGCTGGGATCGGTATTAATGATATTCTAGAGTCGATCGTCCAATTAGTTCCCCCTCCCCAAGATACCCTCGAAGAACCCTTCCGAGCTTTAATTTTTGATAGTTATTACGACGCTTATCGAGGAGTAATTGTCTATTTCCGCGTCATGGATGGTCGGGTGAAAAAGGGCGATAAAATTCGTTTTATGGCTTCCGGTAAAGAATTTGTGATCGATGAATTGGGAATTTTATCACCGCAACAGGTACAGGTAAATGAACTGCACGCGGGAGAAGTGGGTTATCTGGCAGCCGCAATTAAAACTGTTGCTGATGCCCGGGTGGGTGATACGATTACTCTAACCGCTAAACCAGCACAAGAGCCTTTACCCGGTTATACAGAAGCAAAACCGATGGTTTTCTGCGGATTATTCCCCACCGATGCCGATCAGTATGCCGATCTCAAAGATGCGCTGGAAAAGTTAAAATTAAACGATGCAGCTCTATCCTACGAACCGGAAACTTCTAGCGCCATGGGTTTTGGTTTCCGTTGCGGTTTCTTGGGACTGCTACACATGGAAATCGTCCAGGAAAGACTAGAAAGGGAGTATAACTTAGATTTAATTACCACTGCTCCCTCGGTAGTTTATCAGGTCACTACCACCGATGGCGAAATTGTCGAAGTGGATAATCCCAGTTTGTTACCTTCCCCACAAAAACGGGAAAAAATTGAGGAACCTTATATCCAAGTGGAAATGATTACTCCGGAAACCTATGTAGGTGCTTTGATGGAATTATGTCAAAGTCGTCGGGGAGTTTTCAAGGATATGCGTTATTTTACTAAAACTCGCACCGCTTTGATTTATGAGTTACCTTTAGCAGAAGTGGTGACAGACTTTTTTGATCAATTAAAATCTCGATCGCGCGGTTATGCTAGTATGGAATATCAATTAATTGGCTATCGGGAAAATGAGCTAGTTAAATTAGATATTATGGTCAATGGTGATCCCGTTGATGCTTTAGCGATGATCGTTCACCGGGATAAAGCTTATTATGTTGGTCGTGCTTTAACCGAAAAGTTAAAAGAATTGATTCCCCGGCATCAATTTAAGGTTCCCATTCAAGCAGCTATTGGTTCTAAAATTATCGCTAGTGAACATATTCCTGCTTTAAGAAAGGATGTGTTAGCTAAGTGTTATGGTGGTGATATTAGCCGCAAGAAAAAGCTGTTAGACAAGCAAGCAAAAGGGAAGAAACGGATGAAAGCGATCGGAACTGTTGATGTCCCGCAAGAGGCATTTATGGCAGTCCTAAAACTCGATCCTCAGTAAAATCTTGGGGTGAGTCAATCCTCACCCTTTTTAGTTTTGGCAGAGGGAAAGAAATTATTATGAAACTTTTGAAATTATCCTATCAAGATTTATCCTCTGGATTAAGTATAGATTCTTGCAAATTTTTTCCAGATTTGAATTTATTAGTTGGTATCTCAGGTGCAGGAAAAACCTCGATTTTAAAGGCTATTAGTAATTTAAAAAGAATCGCTAACGGTGCATCCATAAATGGGGTGAAATGGGATGTGGAACTTTTAACCAATGATAATGTTCGTTATCATTGGTTGGGTGAATTTGAGGTAAAAAAAGCGCGTTCTCTCATCAAGATTGAAGAAGATGAAGTCAATGTTAATGACGGCGAAAATAAGGTTAGTATAATTAGGGAAACTCTTTTAAAAGATCAAGAGGTTTTGATCGCAAGAAATCAAGAGGTAATTGAGTTTAAACATTCAAAGACACCAAAACTACCATCTTATTTAAGCTGTATAGAGCTTTTCAATCAAGAAGAAGATGTTTTCCCTGTTCGACAGGAATTTAACAAAATGATTTTCAATCCACTTAAGTTTAATATCTCATATTCAGCAGTTGATAAAATCTTGGAAAACGACGAATATGCCAAATATAACTCTCTCTCTGAATTACAATCGAGTCAACTTCGTATTTCCGACAAACTACTGATCACTTATAAAAAATATCCTGATACGTTCGAGATAATAAAGAGAAAGTTTTTAGATATTTTCCCTCAAGTTGAAGATTTAAAAATAGAATTTTTAGAACCATTAAAACTAGGTGAACTGTTTTTTTCATCAACTCCAATGATTTTATTTGAAGAGCTACCTCGCATACAAATAAAAGAAAAAAACTCTAATGTTTGGATTGTAGAACCAAATATCTCCTCTGGAATGATAAAAAGCCTGATGTTCTTAGCAACGATCAAATTATCTCCTGATGGGAGCGTTATATTAATCGATGAATTTGAAAATAGTTTGGGGGTTAACTGTTTGGACACTTTAACAGAAGATTTATTAGTTAATTATCGAGATTTACAGTTTATTATTACCAGTCATCATCCCTATATAATTAATAATATTAGTCCTGCCTATTGGAAAATAGTCACTCGTAAAGGAGGAGTAATTCAGGTAAACAATGCGGCTGATTTTCATATTTCTAAAACTCGACAAAAAGCCTTTATTGATCTTATCAATGTCTTAGAAGAATTTCCCCAAGGAATTAGTTAATCGATGAATATTTATTTTTTAGTTGAAGGAAGAAGTACCGAAAAAAAGCTTTATAATACAGCGTATCGATAAAACTGAACACTTAAAAACCTTTCAGAAATTTATTAATTTTTGTGATAATATTCGCCAAAATTTCCGATAAATTGATCTGTGGTGCTTCTGCCAAGGATGAAATATAAGCTGATCTGGCATCGTCTCCTGACTAATAGCTGATTGAGAATACAAGACTATGACAAGGCTTTTGTCCTATAAATTTCTAGGTCGGCAGATTTTTGTAGTATTGTAGTATAATGGTAACTCCAGAAAAACAATCCCAAAAGTGCCTTTAGTCTCTTCAGTTATCAGTTACCAGATAGAAGTTAAAAATTGGCAATTTACTTGATGTTATGGCTTCCTTACGCGATATTCTCAGTTACTATCGCAATTATCAAAAAGCCGCCTTTTTGAGCATTGCTGCATCCAGTGTCTTTGAAATTATCGATCTGATGGTTCCCTACGCTGTCGGACAGATTCTTAATGTTCTTTCCGATCAACCTTTAGATGGATTCGTACAATCTTTGGTCGATCGCACCATGGTTTTAACTCCCTTTGCCTCAGAAAAGTGGGTTAGTTTGACGGTATTATTAGGCTTAATTTTCCTAACTACAGTAATTAAAGCACCAATTCAGCCTTGGGTGGGTGTATGGTTTCACTGGGAAATATCCTTAAGAGCGCGACGAGATCATCTCAGAAAAATTATTGCTAAAATTCTCACCTTACCCCTATCTTTTTACGATGAAAATAATCCAGGACGCATCGCTAACCGGATCGCCAAAGGGATAGAAAATCATACTTGGACTTATCCCGAAGTGGCGGGAATGATGATCCCAAAATTGTTTAGAGTTTTGGGTATCTTTATTGTTATTTGGGTAATTCAATGGCAGATCGCCCTCGCTTTTGTTATTTCTTTTGTATTAATTCTAGCTTTTATTGTGAGAGATTTAAAAGATCTAATGCAAAAAGAAAGAATTCTTGATCGGCACATCGAAAATACCCAAAGTCGCAATTCTGAGATTATTACTAATATCAAAACTGTCAAAGCTTTTGCCACAGAAGGACAGGAATTATATCGTCAGAAACAGCGTTTAGAGAGAGAATTTACCTACGTTGTCTATCGCATTCATAAGGGTTATGTGGACTTAATTACTTGGGAAAAAACCCTCGTCCAAGCTAGTTTATTTGGAGTATTTTTCTTTACTCTCCTAGCTACCGTTCAACAGAAAATCTCGATCGGGCATTTTATCACCACCTATACCCTCGCTAGTATGGCCTATGCGGAATTAGATCCCCTATCCCAAATGGCAGAAACTTTTGCCCGTCGCTATGCTTCTATGGCACGTTTACAGGAATTTATCAACTTACCCAGTGGCACTGATGCCGGTAGTCTTTTAGCCGATCATGCCCAACATAATCCCTATCATTTTACAGGGAAAGTAGAATTAAGTAATCTTAGCTTTGGCTATAGTCCAGAAAGAACCATTCTCAAGGATATTAATCTGCTGATTGAACCCTATCAAACCGTGGCATTAGTGGGAAAATCAGGTTCAGGCAAATCCACTTTAGTTAAGTTACTTTTCCGCTATTTTGAACCGAATCAAGGGCAAATTCTGATGGATGGCGAGGATATTCGTCGCTTAGATGTGACTTGGTATCGGCGCCGGTTAGCGATTGTCCATCAAGAAGTAGATGTTTTTAATGGTACAGTGTTAGAAAATCTCACCTATGGTAATCCTAATATTAGCTTCGAGAAGGTAGCAGAAGCCTGTAAAATCGCCCGTGTCGATGAATTTATCCACGAATTACCTAATGGTTATTCCACTATTGTAGGGGAAAGGGGTGTGCGTCTTTCGGGGGGACAAAGACAGCGTTTAGGAATTGCTAGGGCCTTAATTGTTGATCCAGATGTGTTAGTTTTTGATGAGGCCACTTCTAGCTTAGATTATGAGTCAGAAAGGGCCATTCAACTAGCCATGAAATCCATTTTAGGCACTCGCACCACGATTATTATCGCCCACCGTCTCAGTACTGTTCGAGAAGCTGATCAAATTGTCGTCTTGGATAATGGTCGCATTGTCGAGATCGGTAGCCATGACCAATTATTAAATCAGCAGGGAATCTATCAGCGTCTCCACTCTTTACAAGAAAGCGGCGAACTGGTTTAGTCTTAAAATAGTCCCCGATAGCGGACCGAGAAAATATATCTAATGGGAGTTGATACTATGTCTAACGAAACCGTTACCTATTCCCTAGAAGCTGTTTTGACTAGAATTGAGGGGAAAATTGACAGCTTACAAAAAGATGTTAATCAAAAATTTGACAGTCTCCAAAAAGATGTTGACCAAAAATTTGACAAAATCGACGAACGGTTAAATAAGCTAGAGGTAGGACAGGCAAAGTTAACCGAAAAGGTTGAGGGAGTCGATAATCGCCTAAAATCAGTGGAAGGAACCCAAAAAAATCAGGTTTGGACATTAATTATTCTTTTGGCAAGTGCGATCGCTACTGCTGGTTGGAAAGTATTTTTTTCGGGTAATCCCTAGAATTAATCTGTGGCTATTATTCACGGTTTCAAGTTTTGTCATCCCAGAAAAACGCTCTTCTCAGATAACCTCGAACCGGTTTAGCCTTAAAATAGTCCCCGATAGGGAACCGAGAAAATATGCTCTAATGGGAGTTGTTCACCATGTCTAACGAAACCGTTACCTATTCCCTAGAAGCTGTTTTGACGAGGATTGAGGGGAAAATTGACAGTCTCCAAAAAGATGTTAATCAAAAATTTGACAAAATCGACGAACGGTTAAATAAGCTGGAGGTAGGACAGGCAAAGTTAACTGAAAAGGTTGAGGGCATCGATAATCGCCTAAAATCAGTGGAAGGAACCCAAAAAAATCAGGTTTGGACATTGATTATTCTTTTGGCAAGTGCGATCGCTACTGCCGGTTGGAAAGTATTTTTTTCAGGTAATCCCTAGAATTAACCTGTGGCTATTATTAGGTTAACTACTCTCCCACAAGTCCGTTTTTTTATTAGCACAAATGTTCTATAGATCGCGATCGCTCGTCAGCCGCGCTCGATCGATTTTATTATGAGGATCTCTCTAGCCTTTCTATATTTTTTCCTCTCGGTGGGATGTTTTTCTGTATGCTGGTAATGGTTTCCTTTTTTTAGCCGCATATCTCCCCCCCCCCTATGGTCGATAGTCTTCCCCTACGCAATTTAAAATATTATTGTGACTTATTTTCTAAAATTAAAGTCAATAAGTCTAAGCAAAGTGGTGAAGCACCTTATAAGCCTATCTTATTATTATCAGTAATTGAGTTAATTAGTGATTCTCAAATTCAAGACAATAAAATATATATTTCTGATGACTTAATCGATACTTTTGATAAGTATTGGAAGCGTTTAAACCCAGATACTTTTAAAGGTGGGTTAGCTTTACCATTCTTTCATCTAAAAAATGACGGATTTTGGAAGCTAAAGTTTAGTGATATTTATACTGGTGGCCGTCCTCAAACTATTCCCAAAATTAGAGCAGATGTAGATTATGCGATTTTAGATCAGGAATTGTATAAACTTTTACAGGAACCGGAAGCTAGACGACAGCTAATTGATACTCTAATAGAAGCTTGGTTTTATTCTAGTCAAAAGCAATTAGAAGATATTTTAGAAATTAATCAAGTCTTACAACAAGATGATGACACTGAACTAGATCGTAGCGGTTTAGCTACAGGAGAAACACAGACAAAATATTATTTCAGAAAGTCTATAGTTAGAGATGCGTTATTTCGTAAATCAGTCGTCCATTTATACGATTATCAATGCTCTTTTTGCGGTCTTAAAGTAAACCACTCCTTGACACAAAGTATTGTCGATGGCGCACATATCAAACCTTTTGCCAGATTCTATGATAACCAGATAAACAATGGTTTATCTCTTTGTAAAAATCATCATTGGGCATTCGATCAAGGACTATTTACTATTGACGATCAATACAAAATTATGATTAGTAAAGACTTTCAAGAAATTTCTCCTAATGCTAAAGCAATTAAAGACTTTCATGGTATGAATATTTTATTACCCACTCTAGAAGACCACTATCCGAAACCTGAAGCTATCCAATGGCATCGTCAGAATATTTTTAGAAATTAGTTTATCTTTTTGTTGATAACATTATGCTTGAAAAAACAACTTCTATTTTTCCTAATCGTGCTATAGAGGAGTTCGTAGAAGATATCAAAAGTATTACTCAAGAAATACAAGAGTTATATTGTCTAGACAGTATTCCCTGGATCATAGGTGTATCTTGGGGAAAAGATAGCACAGCAGTTTTACAATTGGTTTGGAATGCGATCGCTAGTTTGCCAGAAGAAAAAAGACATAAAACAATTTATGTTATTACAACAGATACTTTGGTTGAAAATCCTATTGTTTCTACTTGGGTTAACAAATGTATAAAAAAATTGGAAATAGCGGCGAAAGATCATCAAATACCTATTAAACCTTATCAGATCAATCCTTCTGTTAAGGAAACTTTCTGGGTTTGTTTGATTGGGAAGGGCTATCCCGCACCACGACGAGGATTTCGCTGGTGTACTGAACGGATGAAAATACAACCTGTTAATTATTTTATTCGAGATGTTGTTAGAGAAAATGGTGAGGCAATAGTTATTTTAGGTGCGCGAAAAACGGAAAGCTCCGCACGATCAGTAACCATAGAAAGACATAAAGTAGGGAGATTAAGGGAGCGTCTTAGCCCTCATACTCACTTGATTAATTCACTTGTTTATACTCCCATAGAAGATTGGCGTACTGATGAAGTATGGATGTACTTGATGCAGTGGGAAAATCCCTGGGGAGGAGACAACAAAGAATTATTAGCAATGTATCGAGGAGCGACTGCGGATAATGAATGTCCCCTAGTGGTAGATACTTCCACTCCTAGCTGTGGAGATTCGCGCTTTGGTTGTTGGGTGTGTACGTTGGTGAATAAAGATAAATCCATGGAGGCAATGATACAGAATGACCAAGAAAAAGAATGGTTACAACCACTTTTAGACCTTCGCAACGAATTAGATATAGAAGATGACCGACCAAAACGGGATTTTCGCCGTATCTTTGGGAAAGTACAATTATTTGAAAGAAACTTAAATGGAGAAATATCGATCGAACCCATACCCGGCCCTTATACTAAAAAATGGCGGGAATATTGGCTGAGAAGGGTATTAGAGGCTCAGGAGAGCGTGCGTACTAATGCTCCAGAGGATATGAAAGATATTACCCTAATTACCACGGAGGAACTCAGCGAAATTCGCCGGATTTGGAGGGAAGAAAAGCACGAATTTGATGACCAATTACCGAAGATTTATAAACAAGTGACTGGAGAAACTTTTCAAGACCCGCGACCTGGAGCGGATAATAATCTTTTGGGGAGTGAAGAATGGGATATCCTCGCGGATATCTGTGCCGAGGATTCCATGCACCTAGAATTATTGGCTAAACTTATAGATACAGAACGTCAATATTTTCTCAAAATCTCTCGCAAGGGTATTTACAAAGACCTAGAAAAATGCTTTGAGTCTAGTTCTCGTAGTAAAGAGGAAGCGATCGAAAATGCTCGTTATGTCTATGATCTAAAGAATGCCGCTCAAAGTGGCAATATTGCTCAGGTGAAAGAACAACTCAAAGAGAGTTTTAGTGAACCGGAAAAAGACCCGCAAAAACAGTTAACTTGGGCCAGTATGAAATTCCCTACAACCGATGAGGAGGAGGAATAACGGGTTTATGTAGGGTTTGCTGAATAAATCTAACAACCTTGTTGGATAAGGTTTTTAGACTTTTTTCCCTCAAAAAGTGCCGACCCTTGGAGTGATTGGGGGGAAAATCCCTGGACTTTTTCCCTGAAAATTAGGTAATTGACCACCTGAAAATGGGTAAAACCCCACACCCCACACCCCACACCCCACACCCTACCCCCACGAAAAACTTTTTGCCGCAAACCCTATGTAAACTGGCGATCGAGTTGACCATCAATAAAATTACTGTTTCTCGATGACGAGATGAAACCCTACCAAAAAATTCCTATTCGTGAATGTGGGGAACCCCTAGTACCTATACCCGCAGATAAGTTTGTTATCCCTTCTCCCCACGCTTACGAGAAATTAGGGGCTAATTATCGGGGTAAATCTCCCTATTTTTTGCGACAAGGGGTGTTAAATCCCCTGATTGACGCTCAAAACCGTCTGCAAGTCTATCAACCCGGTTGGCAAATTTTGATTTTTGATGCCTATCGACCGGTGGAAGTGCAACAATTTATGGTCGATTATACTTTTCAGACTCTCCTCGACACAAAAGGATTAGCCAGAGAGAAACTATCGGAGGCAGAAAGTCAAGCGATTTTAACAGAAGTTTACACTATTTGGGCGGTTCCCAGCGATAATGCCGCCACCCCGCCTCCCCATAGTACCGGAGCGGCGATCGATATTACCCTGGTGGACGAGAAGGGACAAGCCATCGACATGGGGGGAGAAATCGATGAGATCGGAGAGCGATCGCATCCCGATTATTATATCGCCGCAAAAAGCCCACGAGAACAGAGCTATCATCAAAAACGAGTTTTATTGGCTAAAGTGATGGAGGAGGCGGGATTTAGCCGACATAAGGGGGAATGGTGGCATTTTTCCCTAGGGGATCAGATGTGGGCCTGGTCGCTCGATCGAGCCTACGCCATCTATGGCAGAGTGGAGGATTAGGGAGATAGCTGTTAGGGACTTGCGCTTCGATAATGTACCTTTTGGGCGAACGCAGTTCGCCCCTACATTGTGGACAAAATCCGTTACTGTAGGGGCGCAATGCTTGCGCCCTCCGATCGATCAGGTTTGCTGATCACCCTAAGTAGGGGGAGAGCCTTCGAGATGTTA
>NZ_JADBUN010000279.1:0-18031 GCF_020245625.1 Microcystis sp. M049S2
AGGAAAGCATGGGGATGAAGGTATGATAGCGAGATATGTAAAAGAACAAGATAAAGAATACCTGCAGCTACACCAAAATCTACAATTGAGTCTATTTTGATTCTGATACCCCGTCCGCTTGCGGCGGGGTAGTTCATTTTAATTATAACCAGCTACTTAAATGATCGGGTTCCTTTCGGGATTTCCGAAGAACAAAAAAGGGGACTTAGCCCCTTTTTCTGGATTAGTTAGTTATTTTTTCGGCGATAACATCATCATCATGTTACGACCTTCTTTTTTTGGTGCTTGCTGTACCTCAGCTACATCCTCTAAATCCTTGGCCATGCGAGCCAGTAATTCTTCCGCTAGGTTAGAGTGTTGAATTTCCCGACCTCGGAAGGTAATCGTCGCTTTTACCTTATCTCCCGCTTTTAAAAAACGTTGCGCTTGGTTGACTCGCACGTTGTAGTCATGCTCATCGATTTTATAGCGCATTTTAACTTCTTTTATATCGGCTGTATGCTGTTTTTTCTTGGCTTCGCGGGCTTTTTTCTCCTGTTCAAACTTGTACTTACCATAGTCCATAATCCGGCAAACGGGAGGACTTGCCGTTTCACTGACGAGGACGAGATCAAGTTCCTTTTCTTCGGCCACGCGCAAAGCTTCGGCAGGAGTAATAATGCCTAGCTGAGAGCCGTCGCTATCGATAACGCGGATTTCAGGAAAGCGGATTCTTTCGTTAATTTGGGGGAGATCGCGAGTAGTGCGTCTTTTATCTATCACAGGCGTTCTGGGTTATCTCTATTCTAGTTAGTTAATCGGTTGGAGTTTACAAAATGGTTTACTTGCTATTCTACCTACTCGATCGAGTTTCTTGGCCAATTGTTAAGTTTTCTTGCAATGTTAATTTTTAGCCGCCGGTCGTCAGCCGCCGGCCGTCAGCCAGATAAGCTGTTGTCTATGGGTTTTGTTAGACTAAGACCCTATACTCTCAGGAATCGATCGGTAAGGTGCGTTACCCCTCGTTGCGGCAAGAAACGCACCCGACAAAATCGGCGGCATCGCACTACCTCTGTAAACCAATGTCTAGATTATAGTAGGACAGTATCGGGCGAAAGTTGATAAGATTTTCCAGTATGGTTAAATATTGCGCTGATGTTTTAATATTACCTATCGCCTAAAACTATGATTACTTATATTAAAATTCATGGCTTTAAATCCTTTCATAATTTTGAAATGGTATTCACGCCGCTTACTGTAGTTGCTGGGGTTAATGCTTCTGGTAAGAGTAATTTATTTGATGCTTTGCAATTGTTGGCGCGGCTGGCAGAAGTGGATCTGAAGACGGCTTTTAGCGAGCAACGAGGACATCCTAGCGAACTTTTTACCCAGTATGATGAGGACGACTACGCCACGGAAATGGAATTTATAGTTGAAATGTTAGTCAATCGCAAGGTAAAAGATAATTGGGGTGGGGAAGTCGATCTTAAATATACAAGGTTGCGCTATCAATTAAAAATTAAACGAGAGTCTAATATAAGTGGATTTGAAAACTTGTATATTGTTGATGAACGTTTAGAAAATTTAAAGCACAATGAAGATAATTGGGTAAAAAATTATATTCCTAAGACAGTATTGGAAACTTGGCGACCAAAAGTAGTAACGGGTAGGAGAGCGATTCCTTATATTAAGACTGAAGATATTAATGGTATTGCTACCATTGTTGTACCTCAAGACGGTCAACAAGGAAATAAAAAAGTATTTCCCGCAAAAAACGCATCACAAACTGTTTTAAGCAGCATTAATACTATAGATTTTAAACATATATTAGCCGCCAAACAAGAAATGCTGAGTTGGAAGTTTATGCAGCTTAATCCCGAAGATTTGCGAGAACCTACTCGTCAAGATATGGGCATCAGAGATACAATAACAGCAAGCGGAAAGAATTTAGCCGCTGCTTTATTTCGCATCAAACAAGATGATGAATATACCCTCACAGCAATTTCCCGTGATCTCAATAATCTGCTACCGAATCTCACAGAAGTTAATGTTTATGATGACAAAGCAAATCGACAATTTATTATCAAGGTAAAAGGCGATGATAATCGGGAGTTTTCTTCGAGAGTGCTTTCCGAAGGAACCCTACGTTTATTAACATTATGTGTCCTGCAATACGACCGACAACACACAGGATTACTGTGTTTTGAAGAGCCAGAAAATGGCATTCATCCTTTTCGTATTGAAGCAATGGCAAGATTATTAAAAGAGCTAACTGTCGATTTTGAAGATACTGAAATGCCTTTACGCCAAGTAATAGTGAACACTCATTCTCCGGTTCTGGTGAGTCAATTAATTAATTGGCAAGATGATGAAAATGTCAGCATTTGGCTTTCTCAACTTACCACTATAATATCCACTATTGAAGGGAAGCGAATTAAGATGAAAAGCAGTAATTTTCACCCTGTTATCAAAGAGAATAAAAAGCAATTAACCTTATTTTTCTCCGAAAATGAGGCCAAGCTAACTCTCTCGGAAGTTGTCGAATATCTAAAAACTGCTGATGCTGAAAGTGCGATTAAAAATATTAAAAATCAACAAAACCAATTAACATAAATCAATTAAGATGGCAAAAAAACCCAAACAAATAATTATTGCCTTAGCTACAGAAGGCAGTTCCGATCATAGATTTTTACCGAATATTATTAAGCGCACTTTCGAGAGAGTTGCTCTTGACGGTCAACAAGAAATAGAAATTTTTGACCCAATTTGTCTTCCACAAATCTCTCGCGAAAATATCCGAGAAAAAGCTAAAAAATACGCAATTCAAGCGGTGGAGAAGGGAGCAATGGTTTTGTGCTTCCATGCAGACGCAGATGATAAAACAGATGAAAACGCATTTAAGGAAAGAATTGATCCGGCTTTTAATGCTATTAAATCAGACGAGCGAGACTTATGTAAAAATTTAGTTGCTATCGTTCCAATACAAATGACTGAAGCCTGGATATTAGCAGACAAAGAATTACTAAAAAAAGAATTGTGTACAAATAAAAGTGATAGTGAGTTGGCAATCGATAAAGAACCCGAATCTTTTAGCAATCCGAAAGAAACAATTAAAAATGCCATCAATAAAGCCAGAGAAGGTATTACTAAACGCTATCGAAATAAACTAAAAATTGACGATTTATATTCACCGCTTGGTACAAAAATCCCATTGTCGAAATTAGAATCCTTGTCTTCCTACAAAAAATTTGAAAAGGCAGTACGAGATATTTTTCCACAATTAACGAAAGTCAACAATATAGAGGATAATCCTGATGAAACGTGAATAGGACCTTGCTAATACCATTTTTCTAAAGTAATGGCAGAGATGGTTAATTTTCGGCATTGCTGAATCAAGGCATGAATAGCAACTGTGCAGGTTCCCGTGCAAAAGTTAGTTTGGCTCTAGGTTTTAAAAATACCAGAAAAGAAGATTCATATCTCAAATCAGCAACGCCGATTTATCTACACCTATTTTTTATACTAACTATTGATTAGGCGACTTACCATCTCTACCATTCGACATAGGTTTAAATTTTTAATCTCTTCCTGAATTTGATCGATTGAACTTTGAGAATCATCACTACAGTAAGCCAATTGAACTTTCTTTCCCTGCGGATCGGTTAATAGGGTGATCCAGTCTTGATCGCTCGACACCTGATAATCTATATAGATGCCTTGTCTATCTTTGGCGGGAGTGAATTTACATGAATAATAGTTATCCTGTTTACGTTTGTCCGATGCTTGTCTAGCCAACAAGTTTTCGATTAACAAACAATCGGATTCTTTATGTTGCTCGTCGTGAATATAATTTATTTTGCTTAAATCCGCTTTCCTGTAAGTCTTGGAAACATAACGATAAAGCTCCGCTTTAGAATCATACTGGATAGGTAAAATAATAAATCCTTTCTCCGCTTCCTCTTTGATCGCCTTTCGAGGAATATCGGCATTATAGGGAGTTAATAGGATAGCTTGTAATTTATATTTGAGTTTACTGGTGACATGATCGGCAATTTCTTGTTTTAAAATATCTCTAAAAGTTGTAATTTGTTCGATACCTGTACTCGTGGAATTTTTATTAGTTCCCTTCATCTCGATAATTGTCAGCAGAAGTAAGCCATTCTGAATAAAAAGAGATAAATAATCAGGTCTTTTCTGCTTTTGATTTCTAACAAGAGGATCCTCCCGACGATCAGTTTTAAATAAAATACAAACGGAATCTTTTTCTGGCTTGGTAATCCGAAAGCTCACACCGCTTTCGGGTGGAGCGATCCGATTGGGTACGGTACAGAAAATAAGCAAATTTTCTAAAAAGTTAAATTTTTGCCAATCGAGTTTATTCTTCTTCTGAGGAACATCCTTCTTCGGTTTCTTGGTTTTGTTGTCCTGCTTCATAAATTGCAAAAAACTTTTGTTGAATATCAACTGATACATCGCTGAGAGTATCCCAACGAATACCGTATTCAGGGTCGTGTAAAGAAAGTAATTTATTATTTTTTATTTCATAGGCACTAACCTGTTCCATTTTAAGAAAACCTCGGCTATCTTGCAGATAAAGCAATTTAGCTTGTTCGGCTAAAAGTTCTGGATTTTGGTGATTACCATTAACGATATTGTTAAGATGAGCCATCAAATAGGGGCTATGAGTCGTCAATAAAATTCTAACTCCTAAATTTACTAAAATCGCTAAAGATTCTAACAATTTTACCTGAGATTCTGGATGTAAGTTCATTTCAGGCTCATCGATCACCAGAAAATCCCCGGATTTTGCTCGATAGCGTAAATAGAGTAAAAGCGGGGCTAATTGTTTAATAGACGAGGAAGCATTATAAAGATCGATCTCTAAACTTCTTTTTACCGAAACTTTAATTTCTCTGCCTCCGAATTTAGTCTTTTTAAAGATTGTTTTATTGTTATTTTGAATATACTTTTCAATTTGATCAGCTAATTTTTGAAAATCATTTTTATTTTTGGCAATGGGATCGGGCTTATTTTCTAGTTCTATGTCAGTTAAAAAATCTAAAAAATCCTCTACTGGTTGAGGATAGCGAATATCTCCCTGTTCTTTCAGTAACTCTAACTGCTTATCTCGATTAATACGTCCTTGTATCAATAGCTCTCTCTGATTCTCTTTAAGTAGCTTATATCTTCTATTAGCCAGCACTTTATAGGTATTTATAAAAACGTTTCTTTCGGCGGGTAAAGGAAGTGCGTCTGAAAATGAAAATGTTACAACACCAGCAACAAAATCAAGAAGAACCATGTTTTTATAATCATAAATTTCAGCTTCTTTTTCTGGATAAAATAAAATCTCATTATTGTTGTCGCTTCGCTCGATTTTCTTGATTCCAAATGAAGCTAATGACTGGCGATACTCAATTATATGCGCTAAAACTTTTTCTATAGCTGTTTTAATATCATCTTCGGAAATTTCGATACTGAATTTCGTTTTTTCAAAAATCTTGCCGCTAGAATCTTGGAAAAAAGATTGTAGTTTTATCCCGCTAAATTCAGATGCGGACTTTTGAACAATTTCGGATATAACATCATAAAAACGTCGGTCTATTTTTAAAGACCAATGATCGGCTTGATTTGTAAATTCTATTTTTTCTAAAATTTCACTAGAAAAAAAAAGGCCGTCACGATGATTAATCCATAACCCATAAATCGAGTAGGCGATATAAGTTTTATTAGAATTATTCGGGCCAATAATAACGGTTAGAGGCCGAAGATCCACTTCTGCCTCTTTAATACTACCTAAATTCAAGAGTTTGATTTTCATCATAAAAACGAACACTCCGAATACAGACCCTTATTTTACCCGATTCGTACTCGCTTGCGCCGATTCTTTAGTTTTATCTTCAAACGCAACCATGATCGAGAAACGAACAGCGATCGCTTTCTGAGAAAAAATCGATCGCCAACCGACAATCCAAAACGCTGTCATTACCTTTCTAAAGCAACAAGCTAGTGGTTAGCTGATCACTGAAAGCTCCTTAAATATCTAACCTTTGGTAGATGCTATTAAGATGATTTAAGTGCTGCTGGGGATCAAAGCAACTTTCGATCTCGTCGGGGGATAAAATGCCAGTAACTCGCTCATCTTGGCTGATAAAAGCTTTAAAATTGCCGTTATCGGTGTTCCAAGCGCGATGGGCGTTTTCTTGGACGATTTTATAGGCAGATTCCCGGCTAATTCCCTTACTCACCAAAGTTAAAAGAACTCTTTGACTGAAAATCACGCCACCGTAAACATTCATATTTCGCTTCATGTTTTCGGGATACACCAGCAGATTTTTGACTAAATCGGTGATTTCCTTCAGCATAAAGTGGGTCAAAATGCAAACATCTGGCAGCATCACCCGTTCTACGGAACTATGGGAAATATCTCTTTCGTGCCAGAGGGCGATATTTTCTAAGGCGGAAACGCTATGACTACGGATAATTCTCGCCATTCCCGTTAAGCGTTCTGAGCGGATGGGATTACGTTTATGGGGCATAGCGGAGGAGCCTTTTTGTCCTTTGGAAAAGTATTCTTCCACTTCTAGGACATCGGTTCTTTGCAGGTTGCGAATCTCCACGGCAAAACGTTCGATCGAAGCCGCTAATAAGGCTAATTGTTGCACATAATCGGCGTGTCGATCGCGGGAGATCACTTGAGTGGAAGCGGTATCCGGTTCTAATCCTAGCTTCTGACAGGTTAACGCCTCAATTTTCGGGTCAATATTGGCATAGGTTCCCACTGCACCGGATATTTTACCGATGGCGATGTCTTGGCGCAAGCGAATTAAACGATCGCGTCCTCGCAGCACTTCCGCTAACCATCCCGCTAGTTTAAAGCCAAAGGTGATCGGTTCGGCGTGAATGCCGTGGGAACGTCCCACCATGACTGTATAACGGTGTTCTTGGGCGCGATAACGCAGGGCTTGAATGAAATCTTCTAATTGTTCTAAAATCAGGTTTAAACTGGCGACTAATTGTAAGGACAGGGCGGTATCTAATACATCAGAACTGGTTAAACCCAAATGAATATAACGCCCCGGCTCGCCCACATATTCGTTAACATTTGTTAAAAAGGCGATGACATCGTGGCGCACTTCTGCTTCTATTTCTAAAATGCGATCGGGATCAAAATTAGCTTTTGCCTTAATTTCTTCTACTGCATCCCCCGGAATATAGCCTAATTCTGCCTGCGCTTCACAGACGGCTATCTCTACCTCTAGCCATGTTTGATATTTATATCTATCCGTCCACAAATTCCCCATCGCAGGGAGAGTATAACGCTCGATCACTATTAATTCTTCCAAGACAACCGTTTAATTGTATCGGATCGGGGTAAGTCTGGGAATAGGCAGGGGGCAGCGGGGAGTTTTGTTTTCCCCACTCCCTTTTCACCGGTTAGTAATTCGGTAGTAGCGGTGAGGCTCTTCTAGGTTGTGTGTGATAAGTTTAACTTACAATATGATTGATTGATCTTTGTGTCCTTTGTGTCTTTGTGGTTCGTTCCACCCCCTCTCTAGGAGGATTATATCTTAGAATACATTTTACCCACCAAATCCAAGAGATCCGCGGTGAACTATCTTGTTTAATTTAGGGACTTGCGCTTTGATAATGTACCTTTTGGGCGAACGCAGTTCGCCCCTACATTGTGGACAAAATCCGTTACTGTAGGGGCGCAAAGCTTGCGCCCTCCGATCAATTGGGATATTATTCCCACGCAAGTCCCTTAGCCTGAATCGAATCCCTACCCCCTTGCTTCAACCCATGCTCGCATTTTACCCGGATTGTTCAATCCGTAGGGATCGACGAGTTGTTTAAATTCTAGTTGCAGGGGATTAATCTGTCTGCTGCCGCCATCTTCCATGATATAAGTGTGAGGATTGGCAATGGCTGCACCCTGTTGTTCATAGATAGCAATAATCTCATTTAATCGAGTTTCTGTGGTAAATTCTAGCAAGGGAAGACCAGCGGGAATAACTTTACCTTGAAATCTCAAAAATTCTAGGTGCATCATTATTTCCTCCCCAAAATAATTATAGAGTTTCTCCACCGTGGCTAGATTAAAATAAAAAGCCTGTAGATAAGTTATTTTGGGGTTACAACTACGCGCATGGAGAGTGGTATGATTCCAAGTAAATTCTAAGATACTGTTGCCTTTTTGAGTTTCTTCTGGCGTTTTATAGTAGGTAAGTTCACCATTATATTCTTTAATTAAAGATTCTAATGCAACTCGATCGCTGTCCGATACTATTAACAAAACTGCCGCTTTTCCCGTGGGTAAATAATCCTTAAGAGCAGTAAAATAAGCGGGAATTGGCCAGGAGTGAACGCTAACCATTTTCTTGACAATGCCATCACTATCACTAAGAGCTTGACCGAATTTAGCGGCGGTGATAAAATCGGCAAAAGTAACGATAAATTCTGCCCAAGGATAACAGGGAGCGAGGGCTATTTCTAACTCGGTAATAATGCCATTGGTTCCGTAGGCATGATTGACTTTTTCTACCTCATCCCCCCGTAGTTCGATAATTTTTGGTTCTGTTTCTAGGGTGACTAACTGCAGTGCTTGCAGATTGCCCCTATCCTTCAATTGTCCATAATTAATCGAACCCATGCCCACACTGCCACCCCCGATAAAACCGCCAATTGTCGCCGTCCGATAGGTAGAGGGAGCCATTCTTAATTCCCAACCAATTGCGCGAGCTTGTTTATCAAAAAATGCCATTTTTACCCCCGCTTCTACCCGGGCTGTACCCGGTTCGATCGAGATAATTTTTGTTAGTTTGGTTGTGTCTAAAATTACTCCTCCCTGCAAGGGAACACATTGACCATAATTACCTGTACCCGCACCTCTAACTGTTAAAGGAATTTGGTATTTAACGCAGGTTTTAGCGATGTCAATAACCTCTTGGCTATTGTGGGGACGAATGACTAAATCAGCCCGTTTATCTTGCAGTTGTGCCTCTAAAATGGGACTAAAATGATAATAATCTAAGGAAAGTTTCGCCACTTGCCCCGGATCGGTGATAATTTCCAGACGGGAAAGTTCTTCAATGAGATTTTGATAGTTAGATTTCATGGTTAGGTATTAGTGTAAAATTAGTTTCCTAGTCGAGATGACAATTCAGTTAAGTAGTCGTGCAAAATTAATTTCTTGGTTAGGATAGGCAAAAGGCAAGAGGCAAAAGGCAAAAGCTTGATCGAAATGTGTAATTAATTTTGCTTAGGTACTTATCAGTTATCAGTTATCATTCATAATTCATAATTCATAATTCCCCCATTTCCCCATCATCTTACACCCTACACCCTACACCCCACACCCTACACCCTACACCCCACACCCTACACCCTACACCCTACACCCTACACCCCAATCAGCGATCGCTGGATAAGAAAAAATTAAAAACCGATCGCCTAGGCGGTCGGTTTTACTAAAAATTATAAACTTTTATTAACTTTGTTTGCTGAGAAACTGTTGAGCTTGTCTAAGAGCGGCAGCGCCGATATTGAAGACAGCCCAGCCACCAGCAATAAGCAAAGGGGTTAAAACGATTAACACTCTCCAGTCCATAGATTTCCTTCTCCTCGGTCAGTGCTTAAAAGATTGTTACTTGATTCTCATTTTATATTTATACCCTAATCCGCCCGTTTTGGGAATCCAGTATCAGTACCTTTTCCCCCATGAACGAGGGCAAGTTTAGCATAGCGCTCGGCGTGTTCGATCAACTCTTGAGCCTCCTGTGGCGACACTTCCCGGACGCGTTTAGCGGGAATACCCACCACTAAAGATCGCGGTGGTATATCTTTTGTCACAATACTACCCGCCCCAACAATACTACCCGCCCCGACGCGCACACCATCGAGAATCACTGCCCCAATGCCGATTAAACAACCGCGCTCAATATGGGCTGCGTGAATTACCGCCCGGTGTCCGATGGTAACGTAATCTTCAAGGATAGTAATTTTGCCCGGCTCTCCGTGTAGGATCGCCCCATCTTGGATGTTAGTATAAGCCCCAATTTCGATGCGTTCCACGTCGGCACGCAATACCGCCCCATACCAAACACTCACCCCCACAGCTAGGGAAATATCGCCCATTACCGTGGCATTAGGGGCAATAAAAGCCGCTTGACTGACATCGACAATCGGCCAGAAATTAGAAGTTGATCTTAAGTTATCTAAGGACATGGGAGGATCTGCACTAAAGTCGAAAGAGAATACCCGTCCAATTTGGTTGGGTATAATATATATAGGATTATTGGTACAAAGATAGCAATTTTTAGTTTAGGTTCTTCCATGATCAATGCAAGTTTACAATACCCTGTTTTTGGCCCCGATATCCATTGTCCTCACTGTCGGCAGCTAATCCCCGCCCTCACTTTGACGGATACCTATTTGTGTCCGCGCCATGGGGCTTTTGAAGCCGATCCCAAAACGGGTGAGTTGGTTCACTTGCAGTCAGGACGGCATTGGCGACTCTGGAATGGTGAGTGGTATCGTCAACATACTCACCCAGATGGTATTCGTTTTGAGATTCACGAAGCACTCGATCGCCTCTACACTCAAGGATTTAAAGCGACTAAAGTAATTATTGCCAACCGTTATCGCGATTTAGTTAGTTCCTACCTAGAACGTAACACCACTTGGCGCGGTAATGAACCGGGTGAAGCCACTATTCCCCGTCTCTACGGTTTACCGGTAGAATTTAGTCCCGATGCCCCCGATGAACCCTGTTGGGATGTAATTAACTTTGATCTGGAAAAAGAACCGGGGGTTCCCAAACGTTACCCCTATTTTCGTCTTTTTGATTAATCATTAGCCATTAGGAGCCAGTCGTCAGGAGATAGGAGATAGAAGATTGCTTTTATTTATTATCCCCATCTCCCCACTTCCCCATCTCCCCACTTCCCACTTCATAATTCATAATTCATAATTCATAATTCATAATTCTTTCTCCTGAAAATGCACCATGTTTCTATTCGTACCGCTAATATCCATCGGGCGATCGCTTTTTATCAACTTCTCGGTTTTACCCTAGAGGAAAGATTCACCACGGGTTATACTTTGGCCTGTTGGCTCACTGGGTTAAACGGACGCATCGAATTAATCCAAATTCCTCAACCGAAACCCGCTCCCGATGCCTTTGGTGATCAGCATTATGTGGGTTATTATCACTTGTCTTTTGACCTAACAGAAAATGTCAGCAATTTACCAGAATGGTTAGAAAAATTAACAAATAACTTTCAGCAAGCCCATCAAGAGGATGCCGATTTATATCAACCTTTAAATATTCTTTTGCTACCCCAACAACAGATGATCGGCGATCATGTCTATGAAGTCACTTTTATTGCCGATACAGACGGTTTACCCCTAGAATTTATCCGTCGTTTAACCTAAAAAGATTGTCCCACTTCTAAGACTTTTGTTTGGCCGTTACGAGACAAAATAACCTGTTGATTACCAACTTCCACTAAAGTCCAACCATTGATAAATTCCCCCGGAGAAATACGGGTAGTTATGCCCTTATTATCAAATAAAGCTGAAGATCGATCGCCTAAATCCATCACCCCCACCAGGGTATTTTTCACCTGATTATTGGTAGGAATAACCGCTGCCACTGGTCGATTTTCTTGGGGCGCAGCTGGTAATGGTGGTGCAGAAATGTCGGTATTTGAGGGTGTAACTGGGACAAGTTTGGCAGTAGTTTCAGGGGTTTGGGGATAAACAGGAACGTAAATTCTTTCTATGATCTGGGGAGTATTATTAACTGGTAAATTAGCGGGTGGTGCTGGTGGAACTGGCACTACTGGAGAAGGGTTATTTTTGGCAGCAGGATTGGGATCGGGGGATGAAGTTTGACTTTGGCGATCAATAATAGCAAGGGATGATTGCAGATAGGCAATAAATTTTTTATCTTCTTGGGAAGTCGTGCTATTTTGAGAGATAGGGGCATTTTTCTGACTGATGAGCCATGCCACCACCCAACCTAGATAGATGCAAGCAATAACAAAAATAACTTTATCTAGGGGCATTCTGGGATTTTCTTCATAGCCCGCCGGCATATTTGTTTCACTCCTCGATCGCTACTGTTGTTTCGATTCTAACAGGATAGCACTCAGTTATTCTCCCTCAATTTTCCTTTTTAACTAATTAAAATCTTCTAGAGGGGATATAGTGGACAGAGAATGATGTATATTAATGTAAGTAAAGTTTCGTAACAATTCTGAAATCCTTTGCTCAACTCTACCCTAGTTTCCAGCAATCCCGATCGCCTGAAACCCCTAGTCCCTAACTGGGAAAAATGTCAATCCGTCTTTTGGACAGCAGCATTTCTGGTATCAGTCCCCGTATTCATACAAGCGCCCCTAGTGCGCTACTATCCCGAAGTTAGCCTAGGTTTAACCTTTTTCTGGGTGGGGTTAGGGGTTTGGCTGCTCAAACAAGAAAAAATCAGTCTTTGGGGGGATTTACTTTTGGGCTTTAGTTGGAGTTGGTTAGCAGGTTCTCTGTACTGGGGTTGGTGGCGTTGGGAACCGTTGATCCATATTCCCATGGAAGCGATCGGGCTGCCCTTTGTTCTCTGGGGACTATACAAAGGTCGTGGCAAAGTGGGCAATCTTTTCTATCTGGGTTCTTTGTTAGGAACGGCCATCACCGATGTATATTTCTATCTAACGGGACTAATTCCCTACTGGCGACAATTAATGACCGTGGAACTAGATCCCAACCTAGTATCGCCGATATTTCATAACGCCTTAGCCCAAATTGAGACCCCCTGGGGCATCAGTTGGGCGATCGTGCTGCTCAACCTGCTCTTAGCGATCGGTATTTATCCTTTGCAAAAAACGGGATGTCATTGGTGGGCATTTAGCGGGGCTGTATTGAGTACAATTTTAGTCGATGGTTTATTTTGGATTACCGCCTCTCTGGCCTAAGACAATAGGCTATATAATTAACGCAGTCTATCTATTGCCGCTTATGCACCCGTGGATATACTACTAGGAAAAAATCCCTATTTACTACTCCATACCGAGAGAGGCCAGCGTTTTTTCCCTCTCGTGGGGAAATCTTACTGGACAATCGGACGGAGCAAAGATAACGATATCGTGATTAAAGATCACTGTATCTCTCGTAATCACGCTATTTTACAATCCACGGAAACAGGGGATTTTTATCTGATCGATCTCGGTAGTCGCAATGGAACTTTTGTCAATGGCAGAAGGGTGGCCATTCCAGTGACTATCCATAGCCAAGAGCAGATCACCTTTGGCAAAACCGAGGTGCAGTTCTATCGTCCTGCTCCCAGCAATGTGGGCAAGCAACCGCGCAATTTAGAATGGGATACCCTCACCTCCGCCGTCCATGAACGGCGCTTAACATCGGTGATGGTGGTAGATATGCGGAATTTTACGGCTTTAACGAGGCAATTAGACGAAAAAGTGCTTTCTTCTCTGATTGGCAGTTGGTTTCGCCATGCCGGGGGTATTATCCGCAGTTCCGGCAGTTGGGTAGATAAATATATTGGTGATGCGATCATGGCCATCTGGTTTCACGGCCAACAGGAAGTCGATCAAGACGATATCCTGCAAATTTTCCAAGCAATTATACAACTAAATAACATGACTTGCGCCTTAAGCGAACAATATCCCTTACCTTTTAAATTACGCATCGGTGCGGGAGTGAATACTGGTTATGCTATGGTCGGCAATACTGGCAGCGGTGAACATCCAGATTATACGGCGATCGGGGATACAGTCAACGCCGCTTTTCGTTTAGAGTCGGCTACCAAAGAAATGGGCAAGGATTTAGCCATCGGAGCCACTACCTACAGTTATCTCATCGGTTTACCCCATCTCCAGCAAGTTTTTACTCAACATACCGTCAGTCTGAAAGGATACCACGATAGCACTATTGCCTACGGAACCACTTTTGATGACTTGGATCGTTTCCTCGATGCCAATATTAATGAGGAGATGACTGGAATTACAGGATTTATCGGCAGTGTCTGAAGATTGAAATTAAACGGGGGGTTGGAGACGTTTTAGCGATCGGTAAACAGTAATCAGTGAAAAGACAGTAGGAAACCTTTTATTTAATACTGTACACTTAAAACTAAAATCTGATAACTGATAACTGATAACTGATAACTGATAACTGACTTACTCTTCGGTAGCGGCGAGAACTAAATCTTCCTCCTCCAAGGCGGGGGGAACTTCGATTTCTTCCACTACTTCCGAGACGGTCCGGCCTTCCGCTTCCGCTAGACGTTTTTCTCGGTATTTAATCGCCATTTCTTCGGCTTTTTCAAACACTAACGGGCGATTTTTGAGCATATCTCCCGGTTCTGGTTCTAATTGTTTAGTCGAGAGGGAAATGCGACCTCTTTCGGCATCGAGATCGATAATCATCACTTTTAACTCATCATTGACATTGAAAACCGTGTGGGGGGTGTCAATGTGATCGTGAGAGATTTCGGAAATATGCAGTAAACCACTGACTCCACCAATATCGATGAAAGCACCGTAGGGCTTGATTCCGCGCACAGAACCGATTACCACCTGTCCCACGGCTAAACCGTTCATCTTGCGTTCCACTAAAGCGCGACGATGACTTAAAACCAGACGGTTGCGATCCTCATCCACTTCTAAAAACTTTAAGGGCAATTCCTGACCGACTAAATCCTCTTTCGCTTCTCTGGTGCTAATGTGAGAACCGGGGATAAAGCCTCGGAGACCTTCAATTCTGACTAATGCCCCACCACGGTTAGTGGCGAAAACATTCGAGCGCACGGTAGCATCTTCTTTTTGCAATTGACGCACCCGTTCCCAAGCGCGCATATATTCGATGCGACGGATCGACAGGGTTAGCTGTCCATCTTCATTCTCGTCGGTAAGAATGAAAAACTCCCTGGTTTCGTTGGGTTGTAAAACTTCTTCGGGATTATCGACGCGGTTGATCGACATCTCCTGCACGGGGATAAAAGCGGCGGTTTTAGCACCGATATCGATGAGCGCTCCCCGGGGTTCCATGCTGAAAACAGTCCCGGCGACAACATCTCCCGGACTGAAATGATAATCGTATTTGTCTAGAAGGGCGGCAAAATCTTCATGGGTAAAGCCTATGTTTTTGTTTGCAGTTTTTTGGGTGGTCATGTACGTTGTTTGGGCCTCGGAATTTCCGTAGGTTTTTCCTCCTATGTGATGTACAGTTTCTAAATCAAGGAGATGCCTCCTAATTTAGTTACTAGGCGGGGCCTAGGGGATGAACTGCCGCATCCGGCTTTCTTGGAGGCAATCTGCCTCAAGAATGACTTTTAAGAATCTAACCAGAGCTTGGGCTTGAAATAGCACAAGGGATCCTCATTATAACTGAATCGGGAACTATTTAGGGTTTGCTGAATAAATCTAAAAACATTGTTCGATAAGACTTTTAGACCTTTTTGAAATCCAAAAGTACCGCCTATTGGAGTGATCGGGGGGAAAATCCCTGGACTTTTTCCCTGAAAATTAGGTAATTGACCCCCTGAAAATGGGTAAAACCCTACACCCTGCCCCCAGGAAAAACTTTTTACCCCAAACCCTATTTAAGACGAGGTGATCACGCTGGCTTCTTCCACTGGAGACCAAGAAGGGTAGGCGCGTTCGATTTCGGAGGATTGCAGCAGCGCTAAAGCGGCGATAAAGTCTCTAATTCCCTGAAAATTGCCGTAAACTGAAGCAAAGCGCACATAGGCCACTTCCGATTCTTGCCGGAGATATTCTAGGACTAATTGACCGATTTCCTGACTTGTTACTTCCCGTTTTGAGTCTTGCTGCAAACGAGATTCGATATCATTGACGATCGCCTCTAATCTTGAGGGGGGAATGCCGGTTTTTTCGCAAGCGCGGACGATCCCCCGGAGCAGTTTGCAGCGATCAAAAGATTCCCGTTTACCATCTTTTTTAATCACCGTGATTGGCACGAATTCGATGCGCTCGTAGGTGGTGAACCGATATTTACACTGTAAGCATTCACGACGACGACGAATGCTCTGACCGTTTTCGGAGGAACGGGACTCTAAAACGCGACTATCGGTATGCTGACAATTAGGACACTGCATAGGAGGCGCTCGGTGAGGGGAACCTTTAATTTAAGCCTTTAAATACGAAAACCAGAGCCGCTAACCTGCTTTTGACAAGCGGGCGGCTCAGGGAAGAAAATTATTAACCTAAACGGAGTTAAGAAATTTACTTTTGAATCCGGGGAGGTTCCCGGAAGGCGATGGCGAAGAAAATTACCGACAAAGCCATAGTTAAAACTAAAATGTAAGCGACGCTTTCCATGGTTGGACATCCTACAAGACTGCTATAACAATCCTATAGTATCAGGAAATGAGCTTTTCGGCTTGTCTGGGGATGTAATCTACATCCCCAGAATCAGTGGCAATCTATTTAACGCTAACTTTTGCCCCGGCATCTTCCAGTTTTTTCTTGACGGCGGCGGCATCATCTTTGTTAGTGCCTTCTTTAACCGCTTTGGGAGCGGCTTCTACTAGGTCTTTCGCTTCTTTGAGTCCTAAACCGGTCAATTCGCGCACTACCTTAAGGATAGCAATTTTCTTGTCGGCGGGAACTTCTTCGAGAACGACGTTAAATTCGGTTTGTTCTTCCACAGCTTCAGCAGCAGCCGCGGGAGCGGCCCCAGGGGCCGCCATAATTATGCCACCGGCCGGAGCGGCGGCACTAACTCCGAAGGTTTCTTCGATACCTTTGACTAATTCCGCAGCCTCTAAGAGGGTCAGGGTTTTGAGTTTTTCTAAGATTTCAGCTACAGCAGACATGGGTTAGACTCCTAATTGTTTTAAGTGATTGATTGGCGCGGTATTAAGCCGCTTCTTTTTCTTCTTGACGGGCCACGGCATCGACGGCGCGGGCCAAAGATGCGGGAACTTCGTTGATGCTGCGGGCCAGTTTGGTAGCAATGGCGTTGATTGCTCCGGCGACCTGAGCGATTAACTGTTCTTTCGACGGTAAATCAGCGATCGCTTTGAGCTGCTCTTCCGTCAACAGTTGACCTTTTGTTCCTTCTTTGAGGACACCGCCGCGCAGTTCGGTTTTTTTGCTTTCTTTTTTGAACTCTTGATAGGCCTTGAAAGCTCCACCGATGTCCTCTTTTACGAGCAGAAAGGCGGATGTTCCCGATAAAAGGCTTTTCATCGGTTCCCAGCCACTATCTTCAGCGATCGCCAATCCCATCAAAGTATTTTTGGTGACTTTACAAATCGTTCCCGTGGGGCGCAATTTGCGGCGTAGATTGCTGATTTCGGCGACGGTTAAACCTTGATAGTCGATGACCATCGTTAATTGAGCTTCGCTCAGGGAGGTTTTTAATTCTTCTAGAATCACTCCCTTGCTTTCTCTGCTTCTCCCCATCCCTTGTTCACCTCCTGTATGCGGGGGACCGGTTCCACAGGCACAAAAATAACCCCTTGTAGCGCCGGGGTTGAGTGGAGAGAATCAGTTCAGGCACGACCAAGACAGAAAAAATCTCTCTTTAGTCTTTTTGGCTGCTGTTTTCTCGCTTTGACCTCGGCAGGGTATTTAAGCTGTTTGGCACCTGCTGTCTTTGGCTTAAGCCAGCTTCTCATTGTAGCACTATTGCGGAATTTATGTCAAGCACGATATGTATTCTAAGACACAGTGCTGCTGGCGAGTGGGTGGAACGAACCACAAAGACACAAAGGACACAAAGATCGATCGCTCCTATATACTGAACACACAAAGAAGAAGAAAGCCTAATTTTTGAGTATTGTAAAGTTTTGTAAAAAATATATGCAAATGACTGCAAACAACTGCTAATATGGTTAGTACAAGTTTACGTTGCAGTTCACATAAAACTATCAGATTATGCTAAGAAAAAAGGGATCAGTTATGACACTGCTTGGAGAATGTGGAATCGAGGGCAGTTACAAGGAGAACGTCTTCCTACAGGAACAATTATTATTTTTGAAGATGACCGTTCTTGCGGTGAAAAT